>CALPIR020000194.1 GCA_943323675.2 Chitinophaga pinensis
TTACCAAGTAGCTTTGTTGTACAAACATTAACCAACAACGTACCCTCACAAAACAGCTATACCATTACAGATGGTTACGGTAATTTGGTGGCATCAAAAACATATACAGCGGCCAATACTTTACATCGAGATACCTTTAATTTAGGATTTGGCTGTTACACCTTTAAGTTTATTGATACAGAAGGAAACGGTTTAGCATGGTGGGCTGCACAATCAGACGGAACAGGCTCTTTGCGTATACAAAATGTAGGAAGTCCAATTCAAATATTTAAAACGTTCACTACTGATTTTGGTTCTTTCCAACAGCTTAATTTTAGAGTACAACATGCAGTAGGTGTTGAAGAGGAATTGTTGAACAGTGATGCTGTTAAATTATATCCTAATCCGGCAAACAATCTAGTTACTATTGAAGGCATGGATGTGTTGAAGGCTGAAATAACAGATGCTTCGGGTAAAGTCATTTCAAATTATCATCATCCAGTTTCAGGCCTTGACATATCAAATATTCCTGCTGGAATTTATTTTATAAGACTTACCAATAGCAATAGGCAATCTGTTGTAAAAAAACTAAGTATAATAAAGTAATATATTTTGTAAAAGGATTATCAAACGGCATCAACCTAAAAAAGTTGATGCCGTTTTTTGTAATGCAGCTTATATTGCAGCATGATCGCCTCTGAAAGCAGTTACATCAATACACACACACACCACAAACCTGGCACAAACGAGCTGGTGGTGCGTAATGCTTATTTAAAACTTAACGCACCTCAATTATCAGAATTGCCTTATATGGTTTCAGTAGGATTGCATCCTTGGCACATCAATAAATTCAACTTAACAACCTGCACCGATTTGTTAATGGATGTGGTAAATTTAAACAATGTATTTGCTGTTGGCGAAATTGGTATTGATAGGGCAATTGATGTTCCAGTATCAACCCAAATACAATATTTTGAAGCACAATTAAACATTGCACGCGCGTTACAAAAGCCAGTTATTATTCATGCTGTTAAAAGTTACAGCGATTTGATGCCCTTTTTAAAGAAAACAAAAGTTCCCTTTATTTTTCATGGCTTTAAAGGTAATATTCAGCAGGCTAAAGAAATTTTAAAGTACAACGCTTACCTCTCATTTGGTAATAGTTTGTTTGAAGAAAAACACCAAGAAGTATTGGCTCAAATTCCAAATGATAGATTTTTGTTGGAAACAGATGTGGCTAAAACAAGTATCAATCAAATTTATGATTTAGCTGCAAAGTCAAAAGCGATTGAGGTGGATGAGCTAAAGTCTCTTGTATTTAATACATTTGCCGCAATAACTAAATAAGTAGTAACGGTTACGTATGAAAGAAATAAAACCTTGGATGGGAAGAACCCAATTGTTGTTGGGTGAGGATAAATTAAGTAAGCTTATTAATTCCAATGTATTGGTGGTTGGTTTAGGTGGAGTAGGAGGTATAGCTGCAGAAATGATTGCACGAGCTGGTGTTGGTAAAATGACAATTGTTGATGCCGACACGGTGGATCCCACAAACCGCAACAGACAAATACCCGCTTTACAAAGTACCGAAGGTGTTTTAAAAACAGATGTGCTCAAAGCTCGGTTATTAGATATTAATCCTGAATTGGAATTAACCGTTATTCCCGAATATTTTAGGGACGAGTTAACCCATAAAATATTGGATGAAGGTAATTTTGATTATGCATTAGATTGTATTGATACATTGAGCCCTAAGGTGTTTTTTATTAAAGCATGCATTGATAGAAAAATACCATTGGTAAGCAGTATGGGTGCAGGTAACAAAGTAGATCCAACACAAGTTAGGGTTGATGATATATCAAAAAGTTACAATTGTAAATTGGCTAAGTACACACGTAAATATTTACATAAATTTGGTATACGTAAAGGAGTAAAAGTTGTTTTTAGTGCCGAAGAGGCTCAGCAATACATGGGTGTAACCATGGTTGGTGCACGCAATAAAAAATCGGCTCCGGGTACCATAAGTTATTTACCAGCGGTGTTTGGATGTACAGTGGCTAGTGTTGCCATTAGAGATTTGTACAACAGGAAATAGGTGGGATTTTGGGGCATAAACTTTCCGTGTTCGAATTGTAACCAGCATCATATGAACAATGCATAATAACTTCACGCAACAAACGGAGCACCTACAAAAACTTATACCACCTATAAACAAGATACCCACCAACAAAAATTATCGGTGTTATTTTTAAGCCAAATCACCATATTTGCTAGCAGAAAATAAATAAACCATATACGTATATGACAAAAATAAAAGTAGCCAATCCAGTTGTTGAGTTGGATGGCGATGAAATGACCCGCATTATCTGGAAGTTTATTAAAGATAAATTGATTTTACCTTACCTTGATTTAGACATTAAATACTACGATTTAGGAATGGAACACCGCGATGCAACAAATGATCAAGTAACGATTGATGCTGCAGAAGCGATAAAAAAATATAATGTAGGTATTAAGTGTGCCACCATCACCCCTGATGAGCAACGTGTTAAAGAATTTAGCTTAAAACAAATGTGGAAATCACCAAACGGAACCATCCGTAATATTTTAGATGGTACTGTTTTTCGTGAACCAATTGTTTGTAGCAACGTACCTCGTTTGGTGCCTAATTGGACTGCTCCAATTTGTATTGGCCGTCATGCTTTTGGAGACCAATACCGTGCAACCGATTTTGTTACCAAAGGAAAAGGTAAGTTAACCATTAAGTTTGAAGGCGAAGACGGGCAAGTAATTGAACATGAAGTATACAATTTTAAAGGTGATGGCGTTGCATTGGCTATGTACAATACCGAAGAAAGTATTCGTGGTTTTGCCCACTCATGTTTTAATCAAGCATTAACTAAAAAATGGCCTTTATATTTATCAACTAAAAACACCATCTTAAAAAAATATGATGGTAGGTTTAAAGATATTTTTGAAGAGATTTACCAAGCTGATTACAAAGCTAAATTTGTAGAAGCAGGTATTGTTTATGAGCACCGTTTAATTGATGACATGGTTGCAAGTGCTTTAAAATGGCATGGTAATTTTGTTTGGGCGTGTAAAAACTATGATGGGGATGTACAATCAGATACTGTTGCGCAAGGTTTTGGTTCATTAGGTTTAATGACATCAGTATTGGTTACCCCTGATGGAAAAACAATGGAAGCAGAAGCAGCACACGGAACTGTTACGCGACATTTTCGCGATCACCAAGCAGGTAAATCTACCTCAACCAATCCAATTGCTTCAATCTTTGCATGGACACGTGGCTTAGAGTTTCGCGGTAAATTAGATGGTAACCAAGAGTTGGTTAACTTCTGTCAGGCTTTAGAGCAAGTTTGTGTTGAAACTGTAGAGAGTGGTAAAATGACTAAAGATCTGGCTGTTTGTATGCATGGTAATAAAGTAAACCATGGCGAACATTATTTATACACCCAAGAGTTTTTAGATGCATTAGATGTTAATTTAAAAGTGAAATTGGGTAAATAGAAGTATTAATTTATTAGACTAAATCCTCACATCAAATTTGGTGTGGGGATTTTTTATGCATCAAACCATTGGTATAAAAATATACATTTGTGCTTCATATTAATTTTGGTTTACATATGCGTGTGCTAAAAATATTTGCTATAATAGTTACTGTATTTACTCTACTGGCATGTAATGCAACAAGGGTAGTAAAGCCACTAGCAGCTGGAGAAAAGCAATTGGGAGCTGGTTTAGGTGGTGCATTAATTAAATTTGTTGGTGTACCAATGCCCTTGCCATTAACCAATGTGTATGGTGCTTATGGTTTAAATAATAAAACCACGGTATTTGCCTCCCTGCATACCACAGCATTAATGTTTGGTGTTTTGCAAACAGATATTGGTATTACGCAGCAGGTAATCAAGCAAAAAAAATATATACCGGGTATTAGTGTTAGTCCTATAGTTAATTTATTGGTTGATAGGTGGGATAAAAATTTCAGCATGTATCCTCAGGTTGACTTAAACGCTTACTGGAATTATGGGAAAAAACAGCATCTTATTTACACCACAGTAAACAATTGGTACGAGTTAAGAAATACGAAGGCCCACAACGAAAAACAAACTACACATTGGCTTCCAAGTATTGGCGTTGGACATCAATGGCAGGGTAATAAACTAAGCTGGCAAATAGAAGCCAAATACATTGCCCCTAATCAACCCAACAAAAACATTGTAGTAGATTATATTGGAATGGGCGATAATGGAACTTTTGGTTTGTATATAGGCGTGAGTCGTAAATTTTAATACCATGAAAAAAGAAATTACTATTTTATTTATATTGATGGTAGGATTAACCTCATGCTTAAGGTTAGATAGCCAATTGTTTAATACCGAAGAGTTGAGTGAGTATAAGTTTGAATCGTATACAGGAAATCGTGAGTTAGGCACATTACCGGTTGATTATTTAGTAGCAGATAGCATGCGTCATTTGGTAACTTTCACCTCAAACAGTAGCGAAGGAGCTGCCAAGTTGTATGGGGTTTACCTGGGTGATTTGTTAAATATAGCTACAGATACGGTTATATTATATTGCCATGGAAACGCAAAACACATGGATAATTACTGGAACAGGGCAAAGTTATTGGCTCATGTCGGGGGGAAGCACCGTTTTGGCGTGCTGATGTTTGATTACCGTGGTTATGGCATGAGTGAGGGGAAATCATCTGAAAAAAACATGTATGCTGATGTCGATGCTGCCTTAAAATGGTTACAAAGTAATGGTTTAACCTCAAGTCGTTTAATTGTTTATGGTTATAGTTTTGGCAGTG
The DNA here is from genome assembly GCA_943323675.2 of Chitinophaga pinensis. Lineage (GTDB taxonomy): Bacteria > Bacteroidota > Bacteroidia > UKL13-3 > UKL13-3 > UBA6183. Next base: position 4,820 of record CALPIR020000194.1, read on the forward strand.
CACCAA
>CALPIR020000195.1 GCA_943323675.2 Chitinophaga pinensis
AAAAACACTTATTGGTAGCCGATGGTGCCGAAGCTTTTGCAGCCAGTATTATTGAATTGCTACAAAATAATACCTTGGCCGAACAACTTGGTAATGAAGCTAAACAGTTGGCAACTGACCAATATCATAATAACAAAGTGATTGCTCGGTTGTTAAACTTTTATAATACACAACAGCACACTTAATTTGCAGTGCAATTTATATACACGAAATGAGTTTTAAATTTAATACCATAGAAGAAGCTATTGAAGACATTAAACAAGGTAAGTTAATTATTGTTGTTGATGATGAGGATAGAGAAAATGAAGGCGATTTCTTAACGGCTGCGCGCAATGTAACGCCAGAGGTGATTAATTTTATGGCTACCCATGGTCGGGGTTTAATATGTGCACCCATTACACCAGAGCGCAGCCAAGAGCTGGGTTTAAACCTAATGGTTAAACAAAATAATGCGGTACACGAAACTGCTTTTACTGTTTCTGTTGATTTATTAACACAGGGATGTACAACAGGTATAAGTGCACAAGATCGATCTAAAACAGTGCAGGCATTAATTAACCCCAACATAAAACCTGATGAATTGGGTAAACCTGGGCATATATTTCCGCTAATTGCCAATAAAGAAGGGGTATTGCGCAGGGCAGGACATACCGAAGCGGCAATAGATTTATCGCGTTTGGCAGGGTTTGAGCCTGCAGGTTGTATAGTAGAAATTTTGAATGAAGATGGCAGCATGGCCCGTTTACCCGATTTAATTAAGGTGGCCGAACGCTTTAGTTTAAAATTAATTACCATTAAAGATTTAATAGAGTACCGTTTAAAAACCGAAAGTTTAATACGCAGAATTATATCTGTTGAAATGCCAACCAAACATGGCCATTTTGAGTTGATTGCTTTTGAACAAAAAGACAATGGCCAGGAGCATATGGTGCTTAAAAAAGGAACATGGGAGCCTAATGAACCTGTATTGGTGCGTGTGCATTCATCATGTATCACGGGCGATATTTTCCATAGCATGCGTTGCGATTGCGGTGAGCAATTAGAAAAATCGATGGAGATGATTGAGCATGAAGGTAAGGGTGCTATCATTTACATTAACCAAGAGGGCAGAGGCATTGGTTTAACCAATAAATTAAAAGCCTATAAACTACAAGAACAAGGATTAGATACGGTTGATGCAAATTTACAATTGGGCTTTAAACCTGATGAACGCGATTACGGAGTAGGTGCACAAATGTTGCGTGATATTGGTATACACAAAATGCGTTTAATGACCAATAACCCAACAAAACGTGCAGGTTTAATTGGCTACGGATTAGAAATTGTAGAGAATGTGCCAATTAAAACCCCATCCAACATACACAACGAAAATTACCTTAAAACCAAGCGCGAACGCATGGGGCATGATTAAATAATCATTTTTGTAAAGGTGAATTAGCCATTATATTTTGAAATTTTTGAAGTATACTATTGTATAATGTTATTTAGTTGATTTTCGAGTTCTTCTACAGTAGGCATATTTTTCTTTAAATTCAAAGGAAGTTCACTAAATAGAAACGCACTAATTCCCATAGGCTTATTGATGTCTTGAAGTGCATATTCAACTTCGATTTTATCTTTAGATTTACAAAGAATTATGCCAATACTTGGATTGTCTTGTTCAGTTTTAACTTGCTTATCAACTGCTGTTAAATAATAGTTCATTTTACCTGCAAACTCCGGTTCGAAATCTTCCATTTTAAGGTCAATTACTATGTAGCAGTGCATTTTAAGGTGATAGAATAAAAGATCTAATTTACGTTCTTTGTTTCCAACCAATAGAGGATACTGTCTGCCAACAAAAGCAAAACCTTTTCCTAATTCCAGTAAAAAACTTGTGATGTTATCTGTTAATTGCTTTTCAAGTTGAAGTTCTTGAATTTCACTTTCAATTGTTAGAAAGTCGAATTTATAGGGGTCTTTAAATATTTCTTTTGCCAAATCACTCTGGTGTTTTGGTAAGGTATGCTCAAAGTTGTTGGGTGCTTTACCTTGTCTTTCAATCAACTTAGAGTTAAGTTGTATTTCTAATACATTTCTGCTCCAGTTATTTTGAATGGTTTGATTAATGTAAAAAATGGCCTCTTCATATTTTTTACATTTACTGAGAATTGAAATATGGTGTTGCCAAGGAATTTTACACAAGATACTATTTTCATTTAATTGTCCATCAACTTGCTGGACTATTTTATCATCTTGAAATTCAACATTTTGTGACAGATTCTGTTTTGGAAAAACAATTTCAACATCCTTATAAAAATGATAAAATTTGCGCATTGCAAACAAATTCGAGCGCGAGAAACCATTCGTATCGGGTAATTCATTTTTTAAGTCCTTGGCCATTTGTTCAACAACTTTGCTACCCCAAGAATGCGCTGTTTGTTTTTCGACTATACTTTTTCCAATATCCCAGTATAGTCTAATCATTTCTGTGTTAACTGCTACACTAGCCTTGAGTTGTGCAGATCGTATCCGAAACTTGATGTCTTGAATCCAGTTAAAATAATTTTGGTTCATGGTTAGCGTGGTTTTGCTTGCGCAGCAGGATTAGGTTTAAATGGTTTAAACATCAAATAAATAAATTTAAATTGCATTTGCAAATTAATGACTTGTTTTAAAGTTGAGCCCAGCTTAGGGATTGAAGCTGTTACCGAAGTAACTGCGAAAAGCCCGACCATAAAGCCACTTGTGTGGTTTGAGCGTTGGGTGTGCTTTATGGAAAGCCCCAAAACAGATTTTATACAAACGGTATTTTAACCTTGCTTTATTTGGTTTACTTTGTGCCTTTAATACCCCTGATGCATGAATATTTTAGAAGTTAAACACGTTACCAAACAATATGCCACGCACAAAGCCCTAAACGATGTGAGTTTAGTGGTTCCTAAAGGGAGTATATTTGGGTTGCTTGGCCCCAATGGTGCAGGTAAAACCAGTTTAATTCGCATCATTACACAAATTACCAAAGCCGATAAAGGGGAGATTATTTTTGATGGCGAGTTGCTTAAACCCGAGCACATTTACCAAATTGGTTATTTGCCTGAAGAGCGCGGTTTGTATAAAAAAATGGAAGTAGGCGAGCAGTTGTTATACTTTGCACAACTTAAAGGCCTGAGTAGAAAAGAGGCGCACCATAAGCTTAAAGATTGGGTAGAGCGTTTTGAAATAAAATCGTGGTGGGGCAAGAAAGTAGAAGAATTAAGCAAGGGCATGCAGCAAAAAATACAATTTATTGCTACTGTTTTGCACCAACCTAAGTTAATAATTTTAGATGAACCATTTAGTGGTTTTGATCCCATAAATGCCGACTTGATTACACAAGAAATTTTAAAATTAAAGCAACAAGGCAGCAGCATTATTTTTAGTACCCACCGCATGGAGAGTGTGGAGCAATTATGCGATGATATTGCACTAATAAACAAATCGGAAAAGGTATTAGATGGCTCTGTAAAACAAGTGCGTGAGCAATTTAGAACCCATATTTTTAATGTAGAGTGCACCAGCCCGCAAATTATTTTACCTGATAATTATCAAGTATCAAGTAGTAAACAGCTTGATAACAATCACTTTGTGTACGAAATTAAAAAGCCCGAACACGAAGTCAACAACATTTTACTGAAGGAGTTGTTAAACCAAACAGAAATCATAAGATTTGCTGAGATGCTACCTACCATGTCGCAAATTTTTATTGATGTGGTAAACGCCCATCAACCTAACAAAAATATAACAGCACAATAACAACATAATTATGAGTGATATTAAACAGTACATTGAACAAAACAAACAACGTTTTTTAGACGAACTTTTTGCGTTATTACGTATTCCATCAATTAGTGCCGATAGCGCTTTTGCAGGTGATGTAGCTAAGGCTGCCGATTTTGTGGCCGAAAGCATGCGTGCTGCTGGTGCAGATAAGGTAGAGGTTTGTAAAACACCCGGACACCCGATTGTGTATGGCGAAAAAATAATTGATCCTAGTTTACCAACTGTATTGGTATATGGCCATTACGATGTGCAGCCTGCTGTACCATTAGAGTTATGGGATACACCTCCGTTTGAGCCTACCATTAAAAAAACAACATTACATCCTGAAGGTGCAATTTATGCCCGTGGTTCTGCTGATGACAAAGGCCAGTTTTACATGCATGTAAAAGCTTTTGAATTCATGATGAAAAACAATGCTTTACCTTGTAACATTAAAATGATGATTGAGGGTGAAGAGGAAGTAGGCAGTAATAATTTAGCTGATTTTTGCGTAGCCAATAAAGAGCGTTTAAAAGCGGATGTGGTATTAATTTCTGATACTTCAATTATTGCAAACGATTGCCCAAGTATTGATACAGGTTTACGTGGTTTAAGTTATGTAGAGGTTGAAATTACTGGCCCAAATCGCGATTTACACTCTGGTGTTTATGGTGGTGCTGTGGCTAATCCAATAAATGTTTTGGCTAAGATGATTGCCAGCATGCATGATGAAAACAACGTGATTACAATTCCTGGTTTTTATGATAAAGTGGCTGAGTTAACAGCTGCGGAGCGTGAAGATTTAAATAAGGCTCCTTTTGATTTAGCAGCCTACAAAGTAGATTTAGATGTGGCTGATGTATGGGGAGAAAAGGGATATACTGTTTTAGAACGTACAGGTATTCGCCCAACTTTAGATGTAAATGGTATTTGGGGCGGTTACATTGGCGAAGGTGCTAAAACCGTTTTACCAAGTAAAGCATTTGCAAAAATTAGCATGCGTTTGGTACCACACCAAGTAAGTGATGAAATTACCGA
>CALPIR020000196.1 GCA_943323675.2 Chitinophaga pinensis
GTATCGAGAGTAGGAGTTCAGCATACATTTATACTAGACTTAAACAGTCCTCTTCTCGATACACCCCGATTTATTATCGGGGCACTCGAACAGGCTTATAATTCTCCAATCAATTATTCTTAAAAGTTAATTCACACCAATGCCGAAGGTGTTACTCTGCGTTCTCTCAATCTGGTTAACGGATGTGCTCGAATCTTCGCAATACGGTTCAAAAACCTCTGCGTTAAATCTCTACTTATTGTGGTTACATAAACATTAAAAACTATACACCAAGCTGTTGTTAAAACTACTAAACATCTTGTTAATACCAGGCGGAGGATCAGCATCAAATACATATTTAGCTTGGGTTCTAAATGAAAATTTGCCCATAGAACGAAACAATAAACTTGCCTCAACTGAAACCCTATAATCATTTATATCAGTAATTTTAGGCTGTAAGTAGGCAACCAATGTCATGGGTAAATAATCCCATTCGCTGACATCCAAACTTGCATACGAACTTAATCGCAAATTATTTTGTGCCGCGCGGTTAGGATTTTGCTCGTGTTCATAAATCAACACATTCCCTATATAAAAAAACGACTTGTTGTCTTTGTATACTTTAAAGCGCAAACCCGCACCAGCCATAGCACGTAGGCTGATATCTAGTTGCTGATTAAATTGTAATTGCGCAAATGCCTCTGGAAAAACCACTGAATCACCTTGCTTTATATACCTAAAGTGCTGGAAAGCATTATTTAATAAATTACGGTTATCAACACTTACGAAACTTACATCATTCACAAATAAAATATTCCTTTTTTGGTTGTGGTGAATGATAAAAACACGGTTACTTAACTGTTTTAAAGTAGTGGATATTTGCGTGTAGTTAGCACCAAACTCAACGTTTCCCTGCCAGCCATTACGAGGATTTTCAAAGCGCCTGCCCTCCATATTAACTATTTGCTGTGCGTTAACGGACGTAAAAAAAACTAAAGTTAAAAAAAACGTATACCACCTCATTACTGAGGGCAAATATATTATGTTGATTTTGATAGATAAAACGAAAGGGTTTGGCATATTCCAAAAAATGCTACATTTGCCGTTCGCAAATTTAAAACAACAAACATTTTTAATAGGATGAATTTAAAAGAGATCGTAGCCATTTCGGGTGTTAGCGGATTACACAAAATAATCGGCCGTACTAAAACCGGTTTAATTTTAGAAAGCTTAAACGAAACAAAGAAACGCTTCCCAACCAGTATTCAAGATAAAGTATCGGTATTGGAAGATATTTCAATGTATACCGAAGAAGGCGATATGCGTTTAGCAGAAGTGTTTGTGAAATTACACGAAAAAGGTGATGCACCTACTTCAAAAGACAATGCCGAAACACAACGTAAATTTCTGGTTGATGTAATTAAACTTGATAGCGAGCGTGTATACGACTCCGATATCAAAAAATTATTAATTTGGTACAATGCACTTAAAGGTATCGTTGATTTTAACGTTTTGTTAGCTGAAGATAATGCAGCAGAAGCAGAAGAGACAACAGAAGAAACACTTAAAAATGCTGGTAATAAAAGTGAAGATTTAGAAAGTAGCGGTGAGAAACCTAAAAAAGTAGCAGCCAAGAAAACTGCTGCGCCTAAGAAAACTGCTACAAAAACTGTTACTCCGAAACCAACCAAATTAAGTAGTAAATCAACTGCAAACACAAACACTTACCGTCCAAAATCGGTATAAGGTTTATTTCATATTATTTCAAAAGCCATTCTGATTCTAAATCAGGATGGCTTTTTTTATGAAATAGCTTAAACAAAATGATTCATTGATGCACGTAATAAATTTAATGAAATATGATTTCAAAATATTTACCAATTGAATAATAGAAAAATTATCAAAACGAAATTTTATAAAACTAATTTAGAGGATAAATCTACAGTATTAAATTTTGCATAGAAAAAATAGCATATGTTGGTTTAATTTCATCAAGATGCATTTTAAATAAACCCATAACCAATTATTCAAAGTGATTTCAAGAAAGCAAATTCAATTATTGGAATATTATGTAGTAATATTTTACTAATCCCAACTTAAATAAAAATCATGAAGACAAATAATGATAATTTAAAACAGTATAATACCGCGAAGGAAATTAGTAGTATAATCGTCTAAGTATTTAAATTAGAATAGATATTTTATAATGACATTTGAAGAGATTTATTTTGAACATCATAAAATGGTTTATAACCTAGCCTTACAATATGTCCAGAATATAGAAGATGCAGAAGAAATTACTCAAGATGTTTTTATAAAAGTGTTTGATAAAATTAATTCTTTCAATAACAAATCAAGTATGAAAACTTGGATATATAGAATAGCAATTAATCAGTCATTAGATTTTATAAAATCTAAAAAGTCGAAAAAAAGAAGTTTTCTATCCTCGATATTCAGTTTAAGCGATAATGCAACAACATTAGAGGCCATAAACTTTAATCATCCGGGCATAGAATTAGAGCAAAAAGAAACTTATCAAAAATTATTTAAGTCAATCAACCAACTATCAAACAATCAAAAAACAGTCCTGATTCTACTAAAAATTGAAGATAAATCACAAGCAGAAACGGCTGAAATAATGAATTTAAGTGTAAAAGCAATTGAATCCTTATTTCAAAGAGCAAAAAACAATTTAGAAATTTTATTAAATCAAAACGGATAATTATGGCAAACTCATCTGACGGAGATATGAAAGAAGTATTTGAATATTTAGCAAATATTAAAAAGGCAGTGCCAAGTAATAACATATATATTAAAACAACTAATAGCATTCAACGGCAAGAAGTTATTCCAATATTATGGGCTAAGGTAGCGGCTTGTTTACTAATATCTTTTATAGCATCAGAAATTTATCTCAGCTCTAAAATATACAATTCGCACAAAATTGATATCTCGGTTTTAATTTCTAGAACGAATAATAACTTATACAATGAATAAAACTAAATTCCTCCTCCTCATCATCATAGGACTATTCATTACGAATGGTTTTTTGCTATACATGCTAAGTAAAGGGCATTTCAGAAAAAATGGTCCCAAAAATTACATCATAAAAAAGTTACATTTTGATGATGAACAAATAAAAGAATATGAAGTCTATATTGAACATCACCGCAAATCAATTATGGAAAATGAATTAATCATGAATGATTTAAGAAATAGCCTTTTTGAGCAATTAAAACAAGACACATCAAAAGTAGACTCCTTAATCTTAAATATTTCAAAGCAACAATATATAATAGAGACAATAAATTATAAACATTTTTTAGAAATAAAACAAATTTGTAAACCTTCTCAACAGGCTGACTTTAATAGTTTAACGAAGGATATTTCTGATCTTTTCACACCAAAGGAAAGGAAGTGATTTTAAATTTCGTCTAATTAAGAGTTCAATTAATTATGTTTTAAAATCAACTTATAATACTAGATAAATGAGGCTATTTTTTTTATGGTTAATAATTATTCCAACTTATTCTTTTGCTCAAAAAAACACTCAAAACATCAGAGGCATAATAATTGATAAACTCTCACAAACACCATTAATTGGGGTAACGATCCAAATCAATTCATTACAGAAAGGTTCCACAACAGATACACTAGGAAAATACACCTTACCAAATATCCCACCCGATCGATACGAAATAAAGATATCATACATAGGCTACAAAACCATTACAGTGCCAAATATAGTAGTTACTTCAGGAAAAGAATATATACTAGATGTAACTATGGAAGAGGAATTCACTAAGCTGAATGAAGTAGTAGTTAAATCAATAAATAAAAGTGGCACCATCAATCAATTTGCAAGTGTAAGTGCAAGAAATTTTTCCATTGAGGAAGTTAATAGATATGCTGGTGGAAGGAGTGATCCTGCTCGCTTAGTAGCAAATTTTGCAGGCGTTAGCGCTCCTGATGATAGCAGAAATGATATTGTTGTACGGGGTAATTCGCCAGTAGGTGTATTATGGAGAATTGATGGAATGAGTGTGACTAATCCAAATCATTTTGCATCTGTTGGAACAACAGGTGGAGCGGTAAGCGCTCTTAATACCAATCTACTAAAAAGTTCAGATTTTTTCACATCTGCCTTTCCTGCTGAATATGGTAATGCAACTGCAGGTATTTTTGATTTAGGACTGAGAAATGGAAATAATAAAAAGAGAGAAACCACATTACAGGTTGGAGTAATAACAGGATTAGAAGTCACTACAGAAGGCCCATTAAACAAAGAAAGTGATGCGTCTTATTTAATAGGTTATCGTTATGCATTAGCTGGCGTTGCGCAAACACTAGGAATAGACATTGGAACAACAGCTACTCCTTCTTATCAAGACTTATCGTTTAAAATTAATAGTGGAATAAGTAAATTTGGAAAATTTTCGATGTTTGGAATATTAGCTACAAGCACTATCGAAATAGGAGGAGGAAGTTCTAACACATTATATGGAAACGGAACTCAAGTAGATTTTGGAAGTGAAATTGGAATTATAGGCTTAAGTCACTTTAAACAAATCAATAAAAAATCATATATCAGTTCAATAATTGGCGTTAACTATTCAAGCACAAGCCAAACCGGATATTCGGTAGATAGACCGTCCAATAGCAGCTTTATAAAGGAAATTAGTAACGTTACTAAAACAGGCTATAATTTAAGTAGCTCATATAATTCTAAAATAAATTCACGGTTATTCTTTAAGACTGGAATTCAGAATGAAATAATTGGGTTGAATTTAGATTACAAAACTAAAAACAATTCAAATGACAACTACA
>CALPIR020000197.1 GCA_943323675.2 Chitinophaga pinensis
CTTTTTCAATACAACTCAAGTTCATTAAACCTTGGTCGTCATTAAATATTCTCAGGTTTACAATTTTTCTGCTCATCCATTCAAAATCTTCAGCTGAATCACCCTCTTCAAAACCTGCTAAAAGTAAAATACCATTTTTTATTTGACCAGTTATTCTTTCATCTACACGAACAGATGCCTCTGATACTCGTTGTATAATCACTTTCATAATTATTCGTAGTAATCTTTTTTGGTTAAGATGTTCAAATAACTGTCATAACGTTCATGTCTTATATTCCCGTTTTCAACAGCTTCTTTAACTGCACAACCTGGTTCATTTAAATGTTTACAATTATTAAATCGGCATTGTGTGATGTAAGGACGCATTTCCTTAAAGTAATGAGAGATTTCACTTTCATTAAAATCAACTATTCCAAATTCTTTTATACCAGGTGTATCTATAATACTTCCTCCAAAACTAAGGTCGAACATTTCAGCAAATGTTGTGGTGTGTATACCTTTTTGTGAAAAGTTCGAAATGTCTCCTGTTTTAAGGTTTAATCCTGGCGAAATATGATTTAATAACGATGACTTTCCTACGCCTGAATGACCTGCTACTAATGTGGTTTTATCTTTTAATATTGATTTTAGTATATCTGTGTTTTTACCAGAAACTACTGATGTCTCTATGCAAGTATATCCAATGTTTTTGTATATGTAAATAGTCTCTTGAAGTATCTCTTCTAATGGACCTTCATATAAATCTGCTTTGTTAAATATAACAACAGTCGGTATATGATAAGCTTCAGCAGTCATAATAAAGCGATCGATAAAACCTAGTGATGTTTGTGGTTGAACTAACGCAGCAACTAGTAATGCTTGATCTATATTACTAGCAATAATGTGTGTTTGTTTTGAAAGATTACTTGATTTCCTGATGATGTAATTTTTTCTGTCGTATATTTTATGGATTACAGCTGTATTTTGTTGGTTGTTGTCTTCTATTTCATATTCAACAAAATCTCCAACGGCAATAGGGTTGGTATGTTTAATACCTTCAAGTCTAAATTTTCCTTTTATTCTACATTTTATAAAATCACCTTCTTGTGTTTTAACCTGATACCAACTTCCTGTTGATTTTACTACAACTCCCCTCATATCTTTATTATAAATTGATGAGCATGATATCCTATAAATGCTCCAGTTATTCCCATTGAATTACTTAATAACATATAACTAGCAGCTATAAGTGTTTTACCATTTTTTAACAGATAAAAACTTTCAAGCGAAAAGCTGCTAAATGTTGTAAATCCGCCTAATAATCCAACAATAACAAAGTACTGCATTAATTCATTAAAAGGGGTGTTTTGTAAAATAGATGCTACAATTCCAATACCTACGCAGCCTACTACATTAATTAAGAACGTATGTATAGGAAATGCTAACGTGTTTTCTGGTTTAATTGCAAGTCCAACGCCATATCTTAATAAGGCGCCAAATGCTCCTCCTAGTGCTATATAGGCTATTATTTTCACGCAGTAAAGATAGTATATTTTACGATTGTGCAATTGGCATATCCTGATTGATGATTATATATTAAAACAACAAAAAGGAGAGAGTGAAGTACCATATGACAATAAAAACGTGTAAATTGCGCATCCTTAAAATTAATACTTACAATAATGTTAAACCTTGTACTATTCGGCCCTCCAGGTGCTGGAAAAGGAACACAATCTGTTAAACTTATCGAAAAATTCGATTTAGTCCATCTATCAACTGGTGATATTTTTAGAGCAAATATTAAAGGAGGTACTGAGTTAGGTATCTTAGCCAAAAGCTATATTGATAAGGGTCAATTAGTGCCTGATGAAGTGACCATTGGAATGCTTGCTAGTGAAGTGAATTCTAATCCAAACGCTAAAGGGTTTATTTTTGATGGGTTTCCACGCACACAAGCACAGGCATTGGCATTAGATAATTTACTAAAAGAAAAGGCTTCTGCTATAACCATGATGCTTGCATTAGAAGTTGAAGAGGAAGAATTACGTAAGCGCTTGTTGCTTCGTGGCAAGGAGAGTGGCCGTGTTGACGATCAAAATCCAGAAGTAATACAAAACCGCATAAACGTATATAACGCAGAAACTATGCCTGTAAAAGATTATTACATGGCTCAAAACAAGTACAAAGGCATTAATGGAATTGGACAAATTGAGGTTATTTTTAACCAATTATGTCAAGCCATCGAGGGTGCTGCTAACTAATATTAAGGACTACCAAAACAAATGGCCGAATCTAATTTTGTTGATTATGTGAAAATTTGCTGTCGCTCTGGTAAAGGAGGGGATGGTTGTATGCATTTATTGCGCGATAAGAAAACGGCAATGGGTGGTCCTGATGGTGGAGATGGCGGTAGAGGTGGTGATATTATTGTGAGAGGAAATGCACAAATGTGGACGTTACTACATTTGAAATACCGAAAGCATGTTATTGCAGAACCAGGAGGAAATGGACGAGATTCTAACTGCCATGGTAAAGATGGTAAAGATGATTATTTAGATGTTCCACTTGGTACGGTGGCAAAAGATGCTGAAACGGGTGAGTTTTTGTTCGAAATTACTCGTGATGGACAAGAAGAGATTTTGTTAAAAGGCGGAAGAGGTGGGTTAGGCAATGCGAATTTTAAGAGCAGTACAAATCAAACGCCTCGTTATGCAATTCCTGGTAGGGAAGGTAAAGAAGAGTGGAAAATATTAGAGTTAAAGGTACTTGCGGATATAGGGTTGGTTGGTTTTCCAAATGCAGGAAAATCTACTTTATTAAGCGTAATAACTGCCGCTAAACCCGAAATAGCAGATTATCCATTTACCACCATTGTGCCTAATTTAGGCATTGTAGAATACAGAGATTATAAAAGTTTTGTTGTTGCAGATATACCAGGAATTATAGAAGGTGCCCATGAGGGGAAGGGGCTTGGACTAAGATTCTTGCGTCATATTGAACGTAATGCCACATTACTATTTATGATTCCTGCAGATAGTAAAGACATTAAGGCTGAGTATAAAGTGTTGTTGAATGAATTGAAAAAATTCAATAAAGAGTTGCTGGATAAGAAAAGACTGTTGGCCATCACCAAATCTGATTTATTGGATGAAGAGTTAATGGCAGAATTAAAAAAGGAATTACCTAAAGTACCTCATATTTTTATTAGCTCGGCAACTAATTACAACATCATGCAACTTAAAGATAAGTTGTGGTCTATGATCAACGAGGATTAATTGTGAGCTATAAATGCATTAGTATAACATTATTATACTAATGCATTTCGAAGGTGTATTTAATATACTATTTGGCCATAAACATCAATCGATTGGGCTTAGTTTACAACATTTCTGTGGTTTTAAGAAAGCTTACCAAACTTCTTTAATTCGAATATGGTAATTTCGGGCATAATACCTACACGGCCTGGATAGCCTAAGAAACCAAATCCCCTGTTAACATATAACCTACTTCCATTCACTTCATATAAGCCTGCCCAATGCGGGTAAATATATTGTGATGGGCTCCATTTGATTTTGCCGAATTCGAAACCAAATTGCATACCGTGGGTATGGCCACTAAAGGTTACATCAATATCTGGATGTTTAATACTCACAATATCATCGAAATGACTAGGGTCGTGAGAAAGTAATAATTTAACAGGCACATCTGGCATGTTTTTGACGGCTTGTTCAATATCTCCAAACTTTTGGAAACGACCTTTATTTCCCCAGTTTTCAACCCCAATCAACCCAATTCGTTGCCCCCCTTTATCTAAAGTTAGGTGCTCATTACGCATTAAATGCCACCCCATATCAAAGTGTAGTTTAGCCAAGTCGTCTAAGTTTTTTTGCTTTGCGGCTTTGGTTTCCCAGCTAATGTAATCACCATAATCGTGATTACCATAGATACTGAATATACCCATTGGAGCTTTTATCTCGCTAAACATGTTCGCAAAATTATATGCTTCTTTTGTTTCGTTATTAACCAAATCGCCCGTAAAAAATATCACATCAGGCTTTTCAGCCATCATCATATCCATTCCCTTTTTTACAGCATCTTGATCAAGTAAACTGCCTGTATGAATATCGCTTAATTGGGCAATTTTTAGGCCCTCGAATGCAGGAGGCAAGTTTTTTAGGTACAAGGGCACATGATGAATACGGTAATCGTAGCCGCCTTTAAATACGCCTTTAGTAAGTAAAATTAATGGTGCGGCTGCAGTTAGTGTTCCCGCTTGTGCAAGAAACTGACTACGAGATATTTTTTTAGAGACTGAAACTGTTTCTGTAGCAGTGTCAGGATCATCATTGTCATTAGGACTTGGATTGAAATTCCTTGTTTTTTTTACCCAAAGAAATGCTCGTCTTAAATCATCAACCAAAACAAAAAGCAGGAGCGTGAATTTACTCAGGTATATGATAAATATACTAGCGGCAATGTATACACGGTATTTGCCATTTGTTTCCAATTCAATAAATAAATAACCTATGGTAAATAAGGTGATGAGAATAATGGGTATACTCCACCAAATTATCCTACCCCAATAGGTTACCTGCTTTCCTTTTTTTTCTAAAATGTGTTTAACTCCATGCCATGCGTAAGTATCAATAAACAACATAAATGCTATTGTGGTAAGCGCGATTTTAATTTTATATTCCTGCATTATTTATGCGTTAATTTGCAACTGTACAAAGGTAAATGATTAAAGTAATGATTAGTTATCCGAATGCTAAAATCAATTTAGGATTACACGTTATTAATAAACGTGATGATGGTTTTCATAA
>CALPIR020000198.1 GCA_943323675.2 Chitinophaga pinensis
ACAAATAAGCTGTCCATGAGCGATAAACTGCAAGGCTGTAAATTAAGTTTAGCTGTCAACGGGCAAAAAGCATAACTTTTAAGGTCGCCAAACTTATAAGACTGTGAATACTGCAATAAATCAAAAATTGTTTCTCATTATAGCAGCATCCTGCCAACCATGATTAGGTAATGCGAAATAGCTTAAGGGTATAACACTGTTTATTTGAACACAGTCAACACCTAAAACGGACATTCCCAATTGATTTGAAGATAAACCACTACCCCCTACAATTACAATATTTACAAATTTAGAATCCAATAGTGAGCAAACAGGGTTTGCCATTGCAGCGTTGGTATTAGCCTGGAAAATAAAATAAGGCGTATCCAAAAATATATTTCCAATGGGGCTGGGTGTCGGGGGATATATTTCATCATTATTTTCAAAGGTAACTTTTGAGTATGCATTTTTTAAACCAAATATGCTGAGATTGGTTGGGTTTGAAGACATAGCCAACGCAACATTACAAACTAAATCAACGTTCCTAAAATAAAGGTTTACATTCCCCAACAATTCAATTTGGCCAATCATTGCAATTTGTTGGCCGCTTTGGTCTCCTTCAAAAAATATTCTACCTTTTTGAGCACCTGTTTCACTACTTGCACCGTAACTTGTAACTAAAATATCTACATTTTCTATAGAAACAATTTCTAAACTCTTAAGGGCAGCTCCAGTTTGTGGAGTTACTGTTCCACCAACCGGTGGTGCAGCTTTTATGCAAATTCTATTTACCGGATTAATTGTAGATTGATTCTGTGTTCTAACCAATGCGGCATCAAAGGTTCGCACAGCGTCATTTTCATTAAAGCCGTAATTATCATCATCACCATCATCGGGGTTAACATACACCGCGCCATAATTCTGCCCCTTATTGCCTTCATCGGTAAATACTATATCTGGCAAATACTTTCTTTTATGATATATTGTGTTTGTAAAATTAATATTTCTAAGAAAACTGTTATTATTAACATATAATTCACTTGCATAAGTTGATAGAGTTGGATGATAACTAACCTGAATTGTATTTAGTTTAGCAATTGCATACTTTCCAAAATAAAATGCCGCAGTAATATTCCAAAAATAAACCTGTTCAGCGATTAATTGAGTTTGCTCACCAATTCCGACAACTATTCCATACTTTGATAACACTTCAAGATGGATAGAGGTCATGCTCATGGTTGAGTTTAAACAGCTAATTCCGTTAATTGTTTCTTCCACTACTGTTGCTATAATAGATAGACTGCTTGTATAGTAGCAGTAAATACCAGTTTTACCATATTTTACATCATCGTTCAAATCCCAATCTGAGTATGGCTGGTCTTGATAAATAAAATCGGGTAAATCTTCTTCATTAATTGGAGCATATCCCGACACTCCCCTTAAATAACTATCAATAATTAGCAATGAATTACAATCAATAATCAAAACACCATACCAAATCATGTTTACAAAGCAATTTTCAATAGAGCCACCCCAACAAGTATTGAGCATAATACCGCATTTTGCATTATGCACACCCACATTGCGTATAGTTGAATTGCCTGCATTGCTAAGGCGTATGCCTCCAAATGCATTATTTTCACCTCCATCAATGGTCAGATTTTCAATGTTAATCCCCATTCGATAGATATATTTATCATAGCTATTACTTGACCCACCAGCTTTTGACAAGGCAATGTCATAGGGTAATAAATCTAAAACAGGTGGAGAAGGAGGAATTGTAGGAGTTTGAATTTTATAAGTAGCTGAAGAAATAACCCATTTATTAGCATTTTCAAAGTTTGCTCTTATTAAAGTCCCTGCGCCAGAAGGATTAGCTACGGTTCCGTAAAGATACTCAAAATGATAGCGGTCGTTTACCCCAATCAATCTACAATTTTGTCCAATCATTAGGGTATAGGTTACCATATACACACCCCTAGGTAAAAATACTGTTCCTCCGCCAAATGAAGCTTCATTATCAGCATATGGATCATTGGTTTTACTAATAAATTCCAATGCTGCCTGGATTGAAGAAGTATCATCAACTATACCATCACCTTTTGCGCCAAACCATTTGGCGTTTACAAATCCAGCATCAAAAACGCGTCTAAAAATTTGATTGGTCCCTGAAGTATTAAATAGAACTGTTCCAGTATTATCATCGGTAGGGCTTCCTGTTCCGTCTTCATACCAAAACCCTTCTTGCCCCAAGTCTGTGGTATAGTATTGGTCGGTAGGGCTTAAAGCTGAAGCAGTTCTAAGTTGATTCAGCGTTGATTGTATTAATGCCATAGTATATTCAAATAGTTTATTTGATAATAATTAATTTTTTAAGTGCTACACCTGCATCAGTTTCTATTTTTATCAAATACAAGCCATTTGCAAAGGAACTTATTTCCATTTCAGAGAAATAGCTTAATTCATGTATCAATTTCCCATTCAAATCCAGCAGGCTAAGTTTTTTTATATTAGTTGCTGATAACTGAACATAAAAAATGGAGCTTGCTGGGTTAGGATAAAGTTCAATTTCTGTTAATTGATACTCAGAAATACCTACCTCTTGGTTGCTAATAGTAATTGCCTTTTGGGCAGAAATATTACTTCCATCGGAGCTACTTACTTTAGCAGTTAAAAGTCCGTTTGCTTTTGCCCTTACCAACCCTGATTGCGTAATACTAGCAATACTGGTATCACTTACATTCCAATAGACATCCTTATTATTAGCACTTGTGGGCAAAACTTCAGCATAAAGCTGTAAAGTACCATTAATTTGATTAATGTAATTTGATCCAACAATTTTTATGGATTTTACCAATTTGCCTATACTTTTCTTTCCCATCCAAAAGTCTGAAACTAAATTCCCTATTCCCTGAGTTCTAAAATAACCCGACCCAACCGAGACAATTGAACTGTCTGATGAAATGATGGAATAATTGGCCTGTCGTCTCTGAATAATGGTATCATAGGTATTTACCCATATTAAATGAAGATTACTATCTATTAAAATTATTTCTTCACCTGGCAAAATAAAGCCTGTGTTTACAGTTGGGGCAATAATTGCTTTGGCACCATAGTTATTGGGTAGGTCAATAAATTGATTGTATAAGCTATCTTTCAACAGTTTTCCTTTTAAATCTAAATGGGCAAGAAGCGTTTGATTTGTAAGTTGCTTGTTTGCAAAATATAATAATCTTGTGCCTTCTCTATTTGCTCCTATATGTCTTATATCCAAATTACTTAACCTAGGAAAAGTAAACCTACTAGTTACTGTTCCGATGGTATCCATATTAATAATAAATAGGCTTGTGTCTTCAGTTCCAATAAGTAACAAATTATTGTCGGATATTTTGTTAGCGGAATAGAAACCACCTGCTTGCGTTGTAAAACTGTCTTGAAATATAGTATTCCCCAATGTATCAGCCATTATTGCCACGGCTTTATAAACTGTGTTTAAATTGTTTTTTAAAGTAAAGGAGCCAACGAACAAGTATTTGTTTTCACTAACTTTAAGTCCTTTACTTATATAGTATTTTTTTGTACTATCACCAATTTGTATAGCCCAGATCAACTCTCCTGTAGACTTTGTTTTAAAAAGACGCAGGTCCTTACCATTACTATTCGATAAGCATCCACTTAAAATTATATTCCCATTCTGTTCTTCAAACAAATCTAAAACGCCACCACTACAATTTCCAACACATGAGTCATAGGTCTTACTACGCCATATAACATTGCCACAGGCGTCTGTTTTTGTCAGATTAAATTTAGGTGATTCCCCTACTAGATTACCGTTTAATCCAGATATGCCAAATGTTACAAAATTGCTGTCCAATGTTTGTATAATTCGACATCCTGCTTCTTTAATATAATTTTTATAAACTGTATCTAATTCGCAGTAAACTTGTGCCTTCAATTTTATACCACAAATCATGCAGCATAAAATAAAAAATAGTTTTTTTTTCATTTTATAATTCTTTGGTTGCGAAGGATTTATTCAAATATATGGTTTATTGGCATAGCATACGGCTTACTTATAAGTGCCACTAAATTGGTTGTTAGGTGCACAATATTGACCTGTAGGGGATGTTATGTGACCTAATTGACCATTTCTGAGTGGCACAATATTTTTATTTATTTATGTTTAATTTAGGTAAGAGGCTGGTTATTTTACCCAATTGCACAGTAAATCACTTGCACATAAATTTGGATGATATCTGGGTTTCGTTTCATGGTTATTAAAAGTTTTACGTCACTAAATAAACCTTTTGTGTTGTTAAATACAAGTATATTTATATCAAACCCCAAGAACTATTGGTAATAGCTGCTTAAATCCATTCTGTGCTGTTTAACTTTAGTTTAATTCTCGGTTTTATGGCTTAAACTTGCGGTAGTGAACTACGAACAAACATTAAGCTATTTATTCAGTCAGTTGCCTATGTATACCCGAATAGGTGCAGCGGCTTTTAAAAAAGATTTAACCAACACCATCGCTTTATGCAAGGTGCTAAACAATCCGCATAAAGAGTTTGAATCCATACACATTGCCGGAACAAATGGCAAGGGCTCTACCTCGCACATGATGGCCAGTGTTTTGCAAGAAGCTGGGTTTAAAGTAGGTTTATATACATCGCCACATTTAAAAGATTTTAGGGAACGTATTCGCATCAATGGTGAACCAATTCCCGAACAATTTGTGGTTGATTTTGTGGCGCAATACAAACAACATTTTGATGAAATTAAACCGTCTTTTTTTGAGT
>CALPIR020000199.1 GCA_943323675.2 Chitinophaga pinensis
GAAAACATTGAAGAACTATTAAACGGTATAAAAGAATTTAGTATTGAAGAAGTTGCTGATGATGATGCCGTGCTGCGTGGTAATACCTTACCCGATTACATGCAAGACATTGCCCTACTAACAGATGCGGACAGGGGAAATGATGATGACAATGACAAAGTTGTTATGATGACCATACACGGAAGTAAGGGATTGGAGTTTACTAACGTGCACATTGTGGGGTTAGAGGAAAATTTATTTCCATCTCAACTTAGTTTAAACAGCCGACAAGATTTGGAAGAAGAGAGGCGTTTGTTTTACGTGGCATTAACCCGTGCCGAGAAAAAATTAACCTTATCATTTGCTACATCAAGGTTTAAATTTGGATCTATGATTAATTGCGAACCAAGCAGATTTTTGCAAGAAATAGACCCTCAATATTTAATAGTTGAAGGGTTGTACAACAGCAATCAATCCGCTTCAGAGCAACGCAAACCATACCAAATGAGCAGTTACAATAAAAAGGCAACTGCATCAACCCAAGCCAACAAACCTGCCGCAGCCCAGCCAACGGTTACTGTTCCTAAAAACTTTAAACCCATTAACAAGGCTGTATCTCAACCCGCATCTATAGATACCGATTTTGTGGGCGATGACACCTCGTTGCTTGCTGTAGGTATGAATGTAGAACACCAACGTTTTGGTAAAGGCATGGTAATAGTAATGGAAGGAGCAGGAGATAACCGCAAAGCACAAATAGATTTTGGCTCGCAAGGCAAAAAAATGTTGGTGCTTAAATTTGCTAAACTTAAAATAAACGCATAACAGTTTTTAGTTTGATTTTTTAATACCAATCAACCCAAAAGCAACATACCGTAACCGGACATAAACTATGAATTTTAAAGACTTAAACATTAACAACCCACTGCTTAAGGCATTGGAAGATTTGGAATACATACATCCAACTCCTGTGCAAATTGAAGCATTCCCGGTAGTAATGTCGGGGCGCGATGTGGTTGCCATAGCACAAACCGGAACAGGTAAAACCTTTGCCTACTTATTACCCATATTAAGGCAATTAAAATTTTCTGAACAACGCCATCCGCGTGTGCTCATTATAGTACCAACACGCGAGTTGGTATTACAGGTTTATGGCGAGGTAAATCGTTTAACCAAATACATGAGCGTAAGGGCAGGAGCAATGTATGGTGGTGGTAACATCAATAAACAAAAAGCAATGGTTTTTGCGGGTTTAGATGTTTTGGTATCTACCCCCGGAAGGTTAATAGATTTGGCCAGCATTGGTGCTATTAAATTAACCAGTATACAAAGGTTGGTTATTGATGAGGTGGATGAAATGCTGGAACAAGAATTTAGGGCGCAGCTTAATGCCATTATGGATTATTTGCCTGCTAAACGACAAAATATTTTGTTTTCGGCTACACTTACCGAAGAGGTAGAAAAGCTGTTTACCGAATTTTTTAATAACCCTGTAAAGGTAGAAGTGGCAGCACACGGAACACCCCTTGAAAAAATAATTCAATTGGGTTACCACGTACCTAATTTTGGTACTAAGGTTAATTTATTAACCCACTTACTTCAAACAGATGAAACGTTAGGTAAGGTATTGGTGTTTACATCAAAAATTAAAAATGCCGATAAATTGTTTGACATGTTGCACCAAAACTTTGCTGGAAACATTGGCATTTTGCACTCGCGTAAGCCACAAACACAGCGCTTTGAAGCATTAAGACAATTTTCTGAAAATGAAATAAGAATTTTGGTGGCTACAGATGTGGCAGCCCGTGGTTTAGATGTGGTGGATGTAACGCATGTTATCAATTTTGATACCCCCGATAACCCCAATGATTATTTGCATCGTATTGGTAGAACTGGGCGTATTGGTAAAGATGGTACAGCCATTAGTTTAATGAATGCCACCGAAGAAGAATATTTGGTTGAAATAGAAGAGGTAATGAATAAAAAAATTACCATCCTTGATTTTCCGCAAGAAGTAGCTCTTTCTAAAATAATGAGCGATGATGAGAAGCCTAAACTTAGAGAAAAAAACTACTTAAAATCGGTTAAGGTTGTTGAAGAAAGAGGCGCTTCTTTCCATGAGAAAAAAGATAAAAACAAAAAAGTAAATTTAGGTGGTGCATACAAAAAATCGGGAGGTAAATCACAATCTGTAAACCGAAATGTATTGCGTAACCGTGCAAAAAGAAAAGGATTTTAATTACAATGAAGATTAAACGTATTGCTGTTTATTGCGGCTCGTCTGTTGGCGATGAAGAAATATACATAACCAAAGCATTGGCACTTATACAAGACATGCACAAGCGTGGTTATGGTTTGGTTTATGGTGGTGGTAACGTGGGTATAATGGGCATTATTGCCGATGAAATGCTGCGTTTGGGTGGCGAAGTAATTGGTGTTATACCTAAACGTTTAATGGATAAAGAAGTAGGCCACACCGGACTTACCCAACAAATTGTGGTTGATAGCATGCACGAGCGTAAGGCTAAAATGTTTGAACTATGCGATGCATGCATTGCTTTGCCAGGTGGTATTGGTACCATGGAAGAGTTGTTTGAAGCCTTTACTTGGAGCCAACTGGGCTTTCATTTTAAACCTTGTGGCGTGTTAAACGTAAATGGGTTTTACAAACCTTTAGATGATTTGTTGCAACACATGGTTGACCATAAATTTTTAAAACAAGATTTTAAAAACATGCTGTTGTTTAATGGCCATGTAGAAACCTTGTTAAACGATTTAGAAGCTTTTGAGTTTCCTAAAACCCTAAAGTGGCATTGATAGGTTAGCCAATAACAGCCTGATCAATTGTCCCGCCTCTGAGTTTAAAACCTCCATGCCGCAGTGTATTTCTTGTTTTCTTGGTGTCCTTTGTTGTTAAATTTTTACCACAATGTACACAAAGTTTTTCACGAGGTACACAAGGAATAAACGCTCACCGAATCCACCTAATTTAACAGTAAGATGTTATAACCTCTGTGCCCCTGTGCCTCTGTGGTTCAAACCCTCCAATGCCGCAGTCATCCTCTGTGCCCCTGTGGTTCAAATCCCCACTTTGCGCACTCTGCGCCTCTGCGTTTAAAACCTCCATGCCGCAGTCATCCTCTGTGCCCTTTGTGCCTTTGTGGTTCAAATCCCCACTGCACCCTCTGCGTTTCAGCTCTTCTCCCGCAGTAAAATAACCGTCACGGTATCATTAACCAGATTTTGCATATCTGAAATCAGTAATTATTATTCATATTTGTAGGTACAAAAACGTAAACAACATGAAAAAAATAATCGCATTGTTTGCCATTGCAACCATCGTATTTGGCGCAACGGCATTTAAACAAACCGAAACACCCGGATATCAAATTGGCGATGTAGCCACCGATTTTAACTTACGTAACGTAGATGGTAAAATGGTAAAGCTGGCCGATTTTAAAAAAGCCAAAGGATTTATAGTGGTATTTACCTGCAACCATTGCCCGTTTTCGCAAGCTTACGAGCAACGTATTATTAACCTCCACAACAAATATGCAGCAAAAGGTTACCCAGTAATTGCCATTAACCCAAACGATGCCAAGCGCGAGCCTGAAGACAGTTACGCCAAGATGCAAGAGTTGGCCAAAGCAAAAAAATACCCGTTTGTGTATTTACACGATGAAACCCAACAAATTGCAAAAACTTACGGAGCCACCCGTACTCCACATGTATATGTAGTACAAAAAACAAAAACAGGCAACACGGTACAATACATTGGTGCTATTGATGATAACTATGAAGACGAAAAACAAGCTAAAGAAAAGTATGTTGAAGTAGCGGTTAATGCATTACTAAACGGCAAAGCAGTTGCCAAAACCAATACCAAGGCCATTGGTTGTACCATTAAGTGGAAGAAGTAAGTTATTGATTTATTATAAAAGCAATCGCCCCAATACAATTGTGTTTTGGGGCGATTCTGTTTACTACATTTTTTACTTTTACAGCATTAGGAAGTAGTGGTTTGGTATGAAACGTAAATACTTCATATGGTATCTGGTACTTCCGTTCGGTTAAGCCAGCTCTTTAGATTTGTCGTATTGATCTACGATTTTTAAGAGTGTTTCAGTATGTTGAAAGATGTCGTCTAAAGAATTGATTTCATTTTTAACCTCTTTCTTTTGGTCGTCAAGTGTTACGAAAAACTTTCTGCCACCATTTAAATAAAGTCTGCAAATTGTCTTGCGGTTGTTATCGTCAAGTAAGATTGCAAAATATGATTGCGCGTCTCTGTGAGTTATTCTTGTTACACTTATTTTTTGACGAAGAATGGTTTTAATAATCATAAAACCTTCAAGTTCTTCTTCTGTTGTTATCACTTTATTTTCTTCCGCTTTAGCTTGTTCTGCTTGAATAGCTTCTTGTTTCTTAGTTTCCTCATCTTCCTTTGTCAAAGCAGTTTTAAGTCTTTCTGTAATTAGGTCGCTAATGTGTTGCTGAATAGATTTCTTCGTTAAATTAGTAAACTGTTCTAAAACTTTAGCAGTTACTACACTAGGGTAAACTTGTCTTGCAAAGTGTTTAACAAAGTCTGGAGTTGGATTAATAAGTTCTTGCTGAATTAAGTGTTTTAATTCATTCATGAATTTCAATTCACTTGCTGTGTTTGTGATACTTTCAGCATCAAAAACAGTCTTATGAAACTTTTTAAGTTCTTCAACCTGGTTGTCTTTAATTTCATTGATGTTGAATTCTAA
>CALPIR020000200.1 GCA_943323675.2 Chitinophaga pinensis
AGGCACAGGTTATGGGTGCAATGATGCTATTTGGCGAAAAATATGGCGAAAGTGTTCGTGTAATTACATTTGACGAAAATTATAGTCGTGAATTATGTGGCGGTACACATGTAAAAGCCACTGGTAATATTGGCGCTTTTAAAATCATTAGCGAAAGTGCTGTTGCTGCCGGTGTAAGAAGGATTGAAGCCATAACATCAAATACTCTTGAAGAGTTAACAAATACACAATGGAATTTGGTTAACGATTTAAAGCAGTTATTAAGTGCAAAGGATTTGAGAAAATCTATTGAACAATTGATAGCTGATAAAGCAGAAATAACAAAGAAATTAGAGGTGTTTGAAAACGAAAAAACTTCGTTAATTAAACAAGAACTAAAATCTAAAATTTTATCAAAGGAATCAACCAATCAACTCATTGAACTAATAACTATTTCTTCAGCTGAACAATTAAAAAACTTGTCATTCCAACTTAAAACAGAAGTAGAAAACTTGTTTTGTGTATTAGGTTGCGAGTTAAACGGTAAACCCATGTTAAGCGTAATTATTAGTGATAACTTAGTTGCTGCTAAAAAATTACATGCAGGTAATATTATAAAAGACTTAGCTAAGGAAATTGAAGGTGGTGGTGGCGGACAGCCATTTTATGCTACTGCAGGAGGCAATAACGTAAACGGTTTAAATAAGGCATTAGAAAAAGCAAAAAATATCGTTTAATACGCACAAGAATTTAGCTTAAGCGGTTTCGTAAAATACGAAACCGCTTCTATTTTAACGCAATTTTAAATTTATGACATTAGAAGAACAATTTGAAGAAACATCAAAGCGTGTACATACCTTATCTCAACGCCCCAGCAATGATATTTTGTTGGATTTATACTCTTACCACAAACAAGCTTCATTAGGCGATGTGCATGGCGAAAAACCGGGCATGTTCGATTTTATTAATGCCGCAAAATACAATGCTTGGGCAAGCAAAAAAGGCCTAACACGTGAGCAAGCCATGCAACATTATGTTGATATGGTAAATAGTCTTTTTGAATAAAATACTGCATCATGCTAAAAAACAAATCCTGGATAATAACCTTATTAATATCCCAATTAGCAGCATGTAGCGGCATAAAAGTTAAACCATCAACCGAAATAAATACCGATAGAAATATTCGTTTACTAGAAAAAGGTGTAAGTTTTATGGCCTACGGGCAAGAACCTTTTTGGAACTTGGAAGTATATGATGGTAAAGAAATAAGGTTTGAAGGAATGAACAAGCAATTTTTTGTATTACCAACAGAGAGAATATTACCAACCGATAGCCAAACTTATTTTTTAACTTACAATACACCAAATAGTAAGTTTAATTTATTGTTTTTACAGAAACCCTGCACCGATGCCTCAAGTGGTGAAAAACACCCCATAACGGTTGCCGCTTTTTACGGTAAAGATACTTTAATGGGATGTGGCATAAATATTTATGATAAACGGATAAATGGGAAATGGTTATTGAACAAAATTAATGGTAAAAATATACCAACCCTATTAGGTCAAAACACTATTCCACAGCTTGATATTAATGGGGAATTAAATGCCATTTCGGGTAGCACAGGCTGTAATAGGTTTAGCGGCAAATTTGTTTTACGCAATTATAAAGTACACATGGGTAGCATGGTAACCACCAAAATAGCTTGTCCAAGTGCTATGGAGGCAGCGTTTTTAGCAGTATTTAACCATATTATTTCATATCAGTTAAACAACAATACATTATTGCTAACCAATAATGAAGAAGTAACATGCGAATTTATCAAAACCAAATAAAGCCTTGTAAAACAATTAATTACATACATTTTAGGGCTCGTTTTTTTTGACGACTTATACCAAATTTTATGTTTAATTTCGCACTCAATTAGATTTTAGTATAATGAGCATTGATTACAATAAATACGAAGCAGTTATAGGATTAGAAGTGCATGCACAAATGCTTAATAAAAGTAAAGCATTTTGTAGCGATGCCGTAGAATATGGAGCTTCACCCAATACATTAGTTAGTCCGATAAGCTTAGGTCATCCGGGTACGTTGCCAGTGCACAATAAAGAAGCTGTAAAAAATGCTGTAAAGTTAGGTGTAGCCTGCAATTGTGATATTGCTCAGCATAATTATTACGCACGTAAAAATTACTTTTATGCTGATTTACCTAAAGGATACCAGATATCACAACACAATACACCCATATGCGAAAACGGACATATTGATATCAAACTAAAAGATGGTAGTGAAAA
Organism: Chitinophaga pinensis; assembly: GCA_943323675.2. Lineage (GTDB taxonomy): Bacteria > Bacteroidota > Bacteroidia > UKL13-3 > UKL13-3 > UBA6183. The sequence continues at coordinate 2,274 of CALPIR020000200.1, forward strand.
ACGTGTGAATTTAATTCGTATTCATATGGAAGAGGATACTGGAAAAAGTATGCACGACCAAGATGTATATGACACTTTAATTGACTACAATCGCGCAGGTACTGCCTTGATAGAAATGGTATCACACCCAGAGATGCACACAGGCGAAGAAGCTTATCAGTTTTTAACCGAAGTGCGTAAACTTGTTCGTTACCTTGGCATTTGCGATGGCAATATGGAAGAAGGAAGTATGCGTTGTGATGCGAATGTATCGGTACGATTACACGGTGCTCAAGAATTTGGAGTTAAGGTGGAGGTAAAAAACATGAACTCTATTCGCAACGTAGAACGTGCGATCGATCATGAGATAAAACGCCAAATTGAAGCAATAGAAAACGGAGAAAAAATATACCAAGAGACTCGAACATTTGAAGCAACTAAAGGTATAACTATTGTTATGCGTTCCAAAGAAGGTGCTAGCGACTACCGTTATTTCCCTGAACCTGATTTACCACCATTGCACATCACCCAACATTTTATTGATGAAGTAAAACACTTAATGCCACAATTACCAAAAGCATTGTTTGCTAAGTTTACAAATGAGTATGGCTTGAGCGATTATGATGCAGGTGTGTTAACCGAAAGCAGAGAAGTAGCAGAATATTTCGAAGCAGTATTACAACACACCAACAACACCAAAGCGGCTGCCAATTGGGTTATGGTTCAAGTTAAAGGATACCTAAATGAAAATGCAATCGACATTAACGATTTTGTATTAAAACCTGAGCAAATTGCCGAAATTATTTTATTAATTGATGACGGTAAAATAAGTAATTCAGTGGCCACACAAAATGTGTTTGGTGAGTTAATTAACCAACCCGAAAAAACTGCGTTACAAATAGCTGAAGCCTTAAACTTAATACAAGAAAGCAATAGCAATGAATTACAACAATGGATTGATGCGGCTATAGCTAAATTCCCCGAAAAAGTCATTGAATACAAGGGTGGTAAAGTAAGTTTAGTTGGCTTATTTATGGGCGAGGTGATGAAATTAAGTAAAGGCAAAGCAGACCCTAAAGTTGCCAGCCAAATGGTTAAAGACACACTTGATAAAGCTTAATAGAGTAAAAATTGGTTTGAAGCGATAAATATTTTGTTTCGAACTTTAACACACATTAAACATGAAAAATATTTTTGTAGCAACCTTATTATTACTCACCATTGCCTGTACTAAAACAGAAGAAAAAAAAGGATTTGTTGTAAAGGGAACCATCCGTAACTTAATAGGTACACAAATTACCATACAAGAACTAACACCTAAGGGTTTGGTTTTTATCGACTCGGCAACGGTTGCCCCAGACGGTTCATTTGAGTTTAACGGTAATATTAGCGAGCGCACCTTTTGTGTTATACAAATGAATAATAGCGCTGCAGTTTTGGTGGTTGATTCGATGGCTGAAATCCTTATTAGCATTGATGCCAATAAACCAGAAGAATATACCGTTAAGGGCAGCAGCGAAACTGAGAAATTAAAACAGCTACTTAAGGTTAACAACAAATACATGCAATTGGTAAAAACCATTGAAGGTAAATATGCCCAATACGGAGACAATATACCTCCAGTTGCCGTTCAGGAACAGATACGTGCCGAGTACGACAGCATTATGAAGGCACGTGAGGTTGAAATGCAACAAACCACTATGCAGTTAGAAAACTCGTTGGTGCCTTATTTTGCAACAAACTATTTAATGCCACAGGCTAACTTCGATTTTTTAAAACAAGTTGATTCAAAATATTATGCAGAATTTGCTAAAAGTAAATATGCACAAGAGTTACATAAGCGAATTGAAGTATTAGGAAAAACAGCTGTAGGAAGTTTAGCTCCTGACATTGTTTTGCAAGACCCTTTTGGTAAAACAATTTCCTTGTCTGGCTTACGTGGTAAAGTTGTATTGGTTGATTTTTGGGCCAGCTGGTGTCGCCCATGCCGCGAGGAGAGTCCAAACTTGGTAAAGGCTTATAATAGATACAAATCACGAGGATTCGAAATCTTTAGTGTTTCACTTGATGATAACAGAGATGCTTGGCAAAAAGCCATTAACGATGACAAATTGCTATGGACACATGTAAGTGATTTAATGAAATGGAATTCATCTGTTGTAAATTTATACAATATAGAATCAATACCATTTACCGTTTTAATTGATGCAGATGGAAAAATCATATCCAAAAACTTACGCGGCAAAGAATTAGATGAAAAACTAGCTGAAATTTTAAAATAAACCCTATCAGTGGATAATAGCCTATTTAGGAAATTTAACGCAGAGGCTTTGCAAATAGTCTTGCGTAGATTAGAGCATAGTCGTTTAAAAAGTAAGAACGCAGAGTAACGCCTGCGGCATTGGGGAATGATTAACTCAAACAAGGTAATTAATGTTTGAACGA
>CALPIR020000201.1 GCA_943323675.2 Chitinophaga pinensis
TGGTGCACTTAAAATATTACCTTCATTGTAACTATAAATTTTACCCATTTCAGGAATTTTCATGTCTGGATGCGACAAACAAAACTCCCCAATTCCTGGATCTAGGGTAAAACCATTTACTCCATTACCAGTAGTAAAGACCAACATGGTACTTGTGCCATAAATTACATAGCCAGCAGCCAACATTTTATTACCTGGCTGAAAGAAATCATCAGAGGTCGCTTTTGTACCTATAGGAGTAACGCGTTGGTATATACTAAAAATAGTTCCTATTGAAACATTCACATCAATATTACTTGAACCATCTAGCGGATCCATACACACCACATATTTAGCATTTTTGCTTACCGGTGAATCAATGTAAATGATATCATCGTCTTCCTCACTAGCTATCGCACAAACCTCCCCACCACGTGTTAAACAATCTATTACTAAGTTATTAGCAATCACATCTAGTTTCTTTTGGTCTTCGCCTTGAATATTTGAACTTCCAGCTTCACCAATAATATCAGCCAATCCTGCACGATTTACCTCGCGACTTATGGTTTTAGCAGCAATTCCTATATCGCGCAATAATCGTGAAAACTCTCCTTTAGCCACACTAATTTCGTGTTGACGCTCAATGATAAATTGCCCTAATGTGGTTACGTTAAATTTGCTCATACAAGATTTGCTTATAAATAGTTTGGCAAATATAAGATTAGCGGCCTGCCTTACAAATCGCGTTCGGTTTTATTTCAGGTTGATTGTATATTGCACCATAATTTACACAGTGTAAACATAATTTAGCAGGGGGGAATTAAGCAGTATTACGTTGTTTAACAATACTTTATCGCTTATTTTTAAAAACAATAACTAACGTGAAAGTTTTCAAATTCGGGGGGGCATCTGTAAAAGATGCTGATTCAGTTAAAAATGTAGCAAGTATTTTAAATACTTATGAAGGCGAGCCGCTTTTGGTGGTGGTATCGGCAATGGGTAAAACAACTAATGCACTAGAGCAATTGGCTCACGCACATTACAATAATGATGTAACAGCTAAACAACGTTTCTATAAAGAGGTTAAACAATTTCATGACGAAATTATAGCGGGATTACTAAAAGATACCAATAGTTACGCATACAACGACATAGAAAATTTATTCATTGAGTTAGAATGCTTAATTGAGGCTGAATCTGAAGGGTCATATAATTTTAACTATGACCAAATAGTTAGTTATGGAGAAATTTTTAGTACTCGAATTGTGAGTACCTATTTAAACGAAAGCGGTATAAAAAACCGCTGGTTAGATGCACGAAATTTTATTAATACCGACAGTAACTTTAGAGAAGGAAAGGTTGATTGGGACTTAACCTCAACCATTATTAGCAAAAAACTGAAGCCTATTGTAAGTAAACAATTGGTGGTTACCCAAGGATTTATTGGCCAAAATAGAGAACACAACACTGTTACTTTAGGTCGCGAGGGCAGTGATTACAGCGCAGCAATTTTCGCCTACACACTAAGCGCGAGCAGCTTAACCATATGGAAAGATGTGGCTGGGGTAATGAATGGCGACCCTAAAAAATTCCCAACGGCAGTTAAGTTGGATGAATTAAGTTATGCCCATGCCATTGAGATGGCTTATTACGGAGCAACTGTTATTCATCCTAAAACCATACAACCATTACAAAGTAAAAACATACCTTTATATGTGCGCTCTTTTATTGATCCAGATGCTAAAGGTACAGTAGTTAGTACCTCTGCAAACGAAAAACCAATTCCAACTTTTATATCTAAAAGCAAACAAGTGTTGCTTTCTATATCGAGTAAAGACTTTAGCTTTATTGTTGAAGATAACCTAAGCAGCATATTTAATTTATTTGCCGAACACAACGTAAAAATGAACTTGATGCAGAACTCGGCCATAAGTTTTAGCGTTTGTGTTGATGATAAAGAAGAGGAACTTGAAAAACTAAAAAGCGATCTAAAACACAACTACATCTTAAAATGCAATAACGAGGTTGAATTGCTTACTGTAATGCATCAAACCGATGAAGCTTTAAAACAAGTTTTGTCCAACAACACCGTATTACTCGAGCAACGAACACGAGCAACAGTTCAATTTGTATTAAAAAACAATGCCCTATAAAGTTTACCTGCTTACAGGAAGTAATGTTGGCAATAGCAAAGCATTGCTTAATCAAGCCAAACTACAAATAATAAAACATGTAGGAAAAATTACTGCTGCTTCTTCATTATACCAGACAGCACCTTGGGGCAATACCAATCAACAGCATTTTTTAAACCAGGTATTGGAAGTAAGCACAAGCCTAGAGGCGAAAGAAGTGTTAACAACCATTTTGAATATTGAGCAGCAGATGGGTCGAACGCGCGAGGAAAAATGGGCTCCCCGCACCATTGATATTGATATCTTGTTTTTTAATAACAACATTATTAATGAACATGATTTAAAAGTACCCCATCCCCTACTTCACCAGCGCATGTTCACGCTGGTTCCCTTGGCTGAAATTGCACCGGATTATTTCCATCCATTATTGAATCAAACCATAACTAATTTACTACAGCATTGCAGCGATAACAGTGTAGTGGAAAAATTGTAGGCAACAAAACATTTGTTTAATGCACATTTGTGAAAAATGGCAGTAAAACCAGTATATGAATTTATAGCGATTGAAGGCAACATTGGAGCTGGAAAGACTTCTTTAGCAAACATGCTGAGCAAAGAATTTAATGCCAAATTGATTTTAGAAGAATTTGAGGATAATTCATTTTTACCTAAATTTTATAACGATGCACGCAGGTTTGCATTTCCATTGGAGATGAGTTTTTTGGCTGCTCGCTTTAATCAACTTAAAAAACAACTGCTTGAACCAGATCTATTTCAGCAATACTTGGTAAGTGATTATATTTTTGCAAAGTGCCTATTATTCTCTAAAATAAACCTTGACGATGATGAGTATGATTTATATTTAAGGTTGTTTGAAATCATAAATCAACAAATTAGGCAGCCCGATTTACTTGTTTATTTGCACAACCCAATTGAAAAGTTGCAATGGAATATTTTAAACAGAGGTAGAAGTTACGAGCAAAAAATTGAGGATGAATACCTGCAATCGTTAAGTGATGCGTATTTGCATTACCTGCATCAAAATACCCATTTACGAATTTTATTGGTTGATTGTTCATCAATTGATTTTGTTGTAAACACAGATCATTATCAAAGTTTGGTTAATCTTATTTGTAAAGAATACACTCCTGGAATACATCACGTGAGTTTTTTAGCTGATAATAATTAATACCAATCCTCCATTATAACAGAAGTACAAATTATTAAAAACACTTACTTATTATAAAGCGTTACGTTGCCATATTTAACGTTTTCCTGTCCATCCTTTACATTTTACAGCCAAAATTAACTTAGAGGTATTTTAAGAGAATTACGAGTTTCCGATAATTTTAGTTAAAAATTATAGCATCTGAGGAACAAGGACTCGGGTATTGAAGTTGGTTTAACCCTATTGGTAAATTTATTCTAAAAAAAATTCCAATGCAATCTTCTTTACTAAAAGAAGATAGTACTCACTTCTTTTATTTACGCTGCTTTCCGATAAAAGTTAAATTTAATGTTATGTAATTGTTATGTAATCATATCTTTTATGTAAATTCGATTTTTTACTATTGATTAACAAGCGTTTATAATGACCATAAAATCATACACAAAACATCTGCTAACACTTGTATTAACGCTACTTTTAGGGTTGATGACAACTTTACGTGCAGATAATTTGGCTAAAAAGGTAATGGTAAATTACTACGGACATCTTTTTGCATTTAGCTTAACCCAAGATTTTTACAAAGAACAAGTAAGCAGGTTTAATGGATTAAACATAAGCCAACAAACACAAATTTTAATATATGATAGTGCTGTTATTAACTTTATAAAAGAGGCTGATAAATATGCACAAGCTTACCACCTTGACGATTTAGCCTATTTGATGTTGGCTAAAAAAACAGCCGCTATTATCACACCCAAAAATGAAATTAATTTTGCTAAACAATTTGTATACGCGGTACTTCGAAACAAAGGAATAGATGTTATTTTGGGTCTAAGTAACAATGATATTACTGTTTATGGCACCACTAATTTTGCCATTAAGAATGTATTATTTGTACAACTAAACAACAAAACCTATTACGATTTATCTTTCGATCAAAAGAAAGAACCTAAGCAAGAGCGTTTGGCTGATTTGGGATATACACATACTGTAAGCCCTTTAAAATTAAACAGATTATCACCTCCCGCAATAGGGAAATTAAATACTAAAAAAACCATACCATTTGAATATGACGACTACGTGTATTTTTTCACCTCACGTATTAACCAATCGTTGGTGGGTTATTACCATGATTTGCCAGATATTGAGATGAGTTTGGTTTACTTAAACTATGGTTTATCAGAAAAAGGATCAAATACATTAGTGGCCCAACTTAGAGACGCCACTGCATACATGAGTAAGGAAAAAGCGGTAAACTTTATATTGGGGTTTGTGCAAAGTTTAGATTATGCCAAAGATCTGGATGTATTAGGTAAAGAAAAGTTTGCGTTTCCAGAAGAAGCCTTATCAAATGATTTTTCGGATTGTGAAGACCGAAGTATTTTAATGGCCTATTTGGTAA
>CALPIR020000202.1 GCA_943323675.2 Chitinophaga pinensis
CTAATATTTACATTGGCTTCAATGGCTAATTCACTTAGTTGTTTGGCCTCACGAATATCTTCGCTTAGCAAGCCGTTTAATAATACATGTTTTGATTTACGAATGGCCTGACTTGCATACCTAAAATGCGTACCAACAGGTGATAGGATATCAATTGCATCAACCTCATCTAACAGTAAATTTAAATCGGTAAAATGCTTTAGGTTATTTTCTTTAGCAAAGGCTTGCGCTATAGCAGGCGAATGATCGAAAAAGCCCACCACTTCGAAATCTGGTATTTGCAAAAACTGAGCTGCATGTCGCTTACCCGTTTCATTTGCGCCTATAATTCCTATCTTTATCATAACCTTTTTTGATGCAGTACGAAGATATGTGGGATGCTATAGCGCAATTTTGGGAGTTATACCTTTTATTAACAGAAATATAAAATACAAACACAATAAAATGTACACTAGTGGTTTTATTAGTTATTAATTGTGAAAATCACAGCTACCTATTACAGTTAAACAAACACATATTTGCTTTCATGTTAAGTCACGAAGATTCATATAAAAACAAAGGAGCAAGAAAAAAGCTAGTTGAGTTACTTGCCGAAAGGGGCATTAACGATAAAGGGGTATTGAATGCCATACTAAAAATTCAGCGCCATTTCTTTTTTGATAAAACATTTGAAGGTCATGCATACGAAGACAAAGCCTTTCCAATTGGTGAAGGTCAAACCATATCACAACCTTATACTGTAGCCTATCAAACACAAATATTACATGTACAAAAAGCTGATAAAGTACTTGAAATTGGAACAGGTAGTGGCTATCAAACGTGCATTTTAGCTGAGATGGGCGCTAATGTATACAGTATAGAGCGCCATGAAACACTATCCAAGAAAGCGCAGGTCATGTTGAGTCATTTTGGTTATAAAGCCCACTTGTTATTTGGAGATGGAACTAAAGGCTGGCCCGATGAAGCACCATTTGACAAGATAATAGTAACTGCTGGTGCCCCCGTTGTGCCAAAACAATTGGCTGCACAACTTGCAATAGGCGGTATTATGGTTATTCCTGTAGGCGATGAGAAAGTTCAACAAATGTTAACCATTGTGCGTAAATCAGAAAAATCATTTGAAAAAATAGTAATGGATAACTTCAAGTTTGTTCCTTTAATTGGAGAAAACGGTTGGAAATAAGATTGGTATTGTATTTTTTGAGCAAGGAAAATGAAGCAGAGTTAAACACAATAATTGAGTATTGTAAACAAAAATAAACACCTGCTAAAACCTTTTAAAAACTACCTGCCTGATTATAAAATAGTATTTTTATGCTGTTTTTAAACACTAAAAACACACCAAGGCGAAAAATGGTTTGATTAAAATTCGAAATAATGCCTTATATCTTTGTAGTGTTAATCAAAACAAAACTTTCAACTTATGAAAAAATTATTTCTATCGTTAGCATTATTATCAGCTGGAGCTGGTTTATTTGCTCAAGGTCTCACTAGTAAAAAGGGTACTCCAATTTTACCAGAAGCTAGGGATTGGTCAATCAGTTTTGATGCTGTACCATTCTTGGATTACGCATTCGACAAAACACGTATATTCAGTAACACGGTCCCCTCAAGTGCTGCTGGAGCGCTAGATTATCAAACACCAATTACTTTAGTTGGTAAGTACATGAAAGATGAGAATACTGCTTATCGTGTGAAAGCAAGAATAGGTTTTAATAGTTTAACCGAAAAGGAATTCGTAGCAAAAACAGGGACAACTACAGGTGAAACTGTTGAAAATAGTACAACAACGTCAGATTTTAACTTGACATTAGGTGCTGGTTTGCAATATTACAGAGGAAAAGGGCGTTTGAGAGGTTTTTATGGTGCAGAGGGATTGATTGGTATGTCTAAAGACCCATCTAAGACTTTTGAATACGGCAATCCTATTGCTTCAGCAAACCCAGGCCCACGTGATTTATCAGATAACAAAGGTTTTACATTTGGAATTGGAGCAAGGGGTTTTGTGGGTGCTGAGTACTTCTTTGCGCCAAAAATGTCTGTTGGAGCAGAGTTTGGATGGGGAATAGGCTTCTCAACGACAGGAGAAGGTACAGCTGAAAGTGAAAGATGGAATGGAACTAGTGTTGTTAAAACAACAAATAAAACTGCTGGAAAATCGTCTTTTAATATGGATGTTGACAATGCATCAGGCGCTGTAACATTTGCGATTTATTTCTAAGAAAATTTTAAAATCATAAATCCCGCTTTGCACATGCGAAGCGGGACTTTTTTATTATCTGATTTACGAATTTCAAATCACATAAAAGTCAAAGGTCGTTATCACATTATGGATTAATAAAAAACGGGTTAATGAATTATCTTCACCAACCCGTTTCTTTTATTTGTTCAATACTATTTCAAGTCACACATCACCTCTAAGGCTTCATCCATAATTAAATCGGGGTTGGTAACCTTGCGTGCTTTGCGTTCATCCTCTCTCGCTTTTTTATCCGCATCTATTTTATCGTTTTGTGTTTTGTACGAAACATCATTTAGCGTTTGGTAAAGCTTTGCATTATGTTCTTTAAAGAAATTAATATCTTGCTGTAAATAAGCATACTCCTTATTATTACTCATTCGTTCGATATGCCTTTTCTTAACAAGGTCTAATTTTGAGGTAACAGTATTAACAGCCTCATATTGTGTAGGCGAAATTTGATCCCATGGCAGTGCATACTTGCTGGCTTCCTCACCAAATTCTTTATCAGAATACAAACTTGGCAATTCAATATCGGGAATTACACCACGGTGCTGGGTTGAGCTTCCATTTATACGATAAAACTTAGCAATGGTTAATTTAACCTCCCCAAGTGGCTTACCATCAATTTGTACAAATTCATTTACTGCAACCATATTTTGCACAGTGCCCTTACCATAAGTTTTTTCTCCAACGACAACTCCCCTGCCATAGTCTTGAATAGCTGCAGCAAAAATTTCAGATGCAGATGCACTAAATCTGTTTACTAAAACGCTTATTGGTCCATCATAAAAAAGTTCAGGATTGCGATCTATTTCATCTTTAATTCCCCCGGCTCCGTCCTTAACTTGTACAACAGGACCCGCTTTAATAAACAATCCGGTTAATTCCACAGCCTCTTGCAACGAACCACCACCATTGTTTCTTAAATCAATAATCAGTCCGTCAACCTTTTGTTTTTTTAATTCTACTATCAGTTTTTTAACATCACGAGTGGTACTTTTATAATTAGGGTCTCCTTTACGTGCTGCAGCAAAATCAATATAAAAAGTTGGTAAACTAATTACACCATATTTGTATTTTTTACCGTTACGCGTAACTTCTTTTATACTACTCTTAGCCGATTGATCTTCCAATACAATTTTATCGCGCTTAATCTCAATAACCCTAGTTTTATTAGGTTCAGATGCTGGAATAATTTCTAGTCTTACTGTGGTTCCTTTTTTACCTCTTATTAAACTTACTACGTCATCCAAGCGCCAATCTACAACATTTACTACATCACTATCACCTTGCGCTACACCAATAATTCTGTCCCCAGCAAATATTTTCTTACTTTTATCTGCCGGACCACCTTTTACCACTTCCCGTATTTTAGTGTACTCATTTTCGGTTTGTAATGTAGCACCAATACCTTCTAATGATAAACTCATTTGTGTATTAAAATCGGCACTTGCACGGGGAGAAAAATAACTGGTGTGGGGATCCGCTAATTCAGTTAATGAGTTTACATATAACTGAAAAACATCTTCACTTTTGGTTTTTGACGATAATTTCAATAAATTTTCATAACGCTTACGAATCGTTTCGCTGTATGTTTTAAAATCTTTCCCTTGAACTTTGGATGCTAAACATTCGTATTTTAATTTAAGCTTCCAAAGGGCATTCAATTCATCAGAAGTTGAAACAAAAGAGGTCTTCTCTCTATCTGTCATAAACGAATCATTGTTACTAAAATCAAACTGCGTTGAATCGTTCAATAACGAAAATGCATAATTAATGCGCTCTTGCAAACGTTGCTGGTATCTATTAAAAATTTCAAAACCAGGTTTTACATCACCACTAAATATACTTTCATCAATACTATACCTATACTTTTCAAACTCAGTAATATCACTTTTTAAAAAATAAACTTTTGAAGGATCAAGGTCTTTGATGTAATTATCAAATGCATTAGAAGAAAACTGATCGTTGATGGCAGGTTTTTGATAGTGGTATGATGCCACCAACTGCATTGCTGTAGAAAACACCATTGGGTGCTGTGGTTCAGGTTCTAGTTGCTTAAATTGAACTTTGGTACTATCTGATGCGCATGCCGTATTCAAAAACAAGGCACCAAAAAGCAAAGCAGTTATCTGTTTTACAATCATGTATTATTTTATTTACTTACTATTAATTTACGTGTAGCAATAACGTTGCCATCTAACGTGTAAGTATAAAAATAAATTCCGTTATTTAAATCATGTAAATCAACAACTACCTCATTTAGTCCATTTTGCAAGTTGGTCGGTGCTATTTCTTTTACTATTTTACCTGTTATATCAGCAATTTTTATGTTTGCCAATTTGCCTTGTTTGGCATAAAAAGGTATTTTA
>CALPIR020000203.1 GCA_943323675.2 Chitinophaga pinensis
TGTGGTGCATGTTTAAATGTTTGCCCAGTGTTTCAAAATATTGGTGGTCACGCTTATGGTAGTTCCAACTCAGGTCCAATTGGTTCTGTTTGGGCACAACACCAAAGCGGAGTAGAAGAGTTTAAACACCTGAGTTTCGCCAGTCCCATTTGTGGTAAATGCACGGATGTGTGCCCAGTCAAAATTGATATCCATAACCACTTGTTGCGAAATAGAAAAGACAGTGTACAACAAGGTGAGGTAAAAAATAGCGAGAAGCTGATGTGGTATAGTTGGAAAAAAATAATGCTAAGCCGCAAGAACATGAATAAAGGTGTTTCCATTAAAGGATTCATGTTAAAATCTTTTTTTAAAACAGCTTGGGGCGAAAGAAGACAGTTTCCTATGCTTGCCGATAAATCATTTAACCAACTTTGGCGTGAGCGGTTTGGGCAATAAAAAAGCGAGACTAAATTTAATTAGCCTCGCTTTTTTGTTATGATAAGCCTTTAACTCGTTTTCTATGATTAACCATTTTTTAATCGCTATTCAAATCAATTTAGGAATTTAATCTAACCCATAAAAAATCCCCAAACCGAAATATCAGTTTGGGGATTTTATTTATGAATATAATAAATTAGAAATCTCTACGTCTGCCGCTACCTTCGGTACGTCTGCGTGCGCCACTAAAGCCGCTATCGCCACCACGTGAACCGCTATCGCCACCACGTGCGCCTTCGCTACGTCTTCTGTCTCCACCACCAGCGTATCCGCCACGTGATCCACCATCTCTATCACCACCACCGGCATATCCACCACGTGAACCGCCATCTCTGTCTCCACCATAGCTTCTACCGCCTCTATCACCGCCACCGCCATAGCTTCTACCGCCTCTATCTCCACCGCCACCATAGCTTCTACCACCTCTATCACCGCCACCGCCATAGCTTCTACCACCTCTGTCTCCACCACCACTGCGTGAACGTCCACCAGCGCTTTCGTTTCCGCTAACTTCTACACGTACTTGGCGACCTTTGTAATCGCTGCCATGTAAAGTAGTCATTACTTTTTCTACCTGCTCAGCATCAACGTTAATAAAAGAATAAACTCCTTTTACATCAACACGGTAAATGTTTGCGTTTGGTATTTCAGTAACGTTTGAAACAAAATCTTTTAATGAACCAACGTTTAATCCATCTTTTTGGCCAATGCTTACAAATAAGCGTGTACCGCGAGATGCACCGTAAGTTTCGTTAGAATCACCTTCGCCTCTAGCCGAACCTGAACCAGCGCCACGCTCTTGAATGTTTAAATCTGGGCCGTTCATGTATTCTGCGCTGAATCTACGAAGTTCTAATGAAAGCATTTTTTTCATTAATACTTCTTTGTCCAATTCTAACATTGGTTTCAAGTGATTTACAACTACCTCATCAAAAAATGATTCTTCAATTTCTGTTGAGTTGATGGTATCAATAAATGCCAATAATTTTTTATCGCGAACTTCCATTGCTGATGGAATCATGATGCGATTAAATTTAATGGCAGTTAGTTTTTCTATTTCGCGAAGGCGGTAAAACTCTCTTGCATTTAATAATGCAATAGAAGTACCTAACTTACCTGCACGAGCTGTACGACCACTACGGTGCGTATAGTTTTCGATATCATCAGGTAAATTGTAATGGATTACGTGAGTTAAATCACTCACATCAATACCACGAGCAGCTACGTCTGTTGCTAATAAAATTTTAATGGCTTTATGACGGAAGCGGCTCATTACTTTTTCGCGTTGGCCTTGACTCAAATCACCGTGTAAGCAATCTGCGTTGTAGCCATCACGAATTAATTTATCGCTAATGTCTTGCGTTTCGTGCTTGGTAGTACAGAATATAATTCCGTAAAAGCTGTCGTTGTTAAAATCTAATATACGTTTAAATGCAGCGTATTTGTCTTTAGAATGCACTGATGCGTATTCATGAGAAATATTAGCGTTGCTAGAATTTGCTTTACCAACACTAATCTCAACAGGATTTTTCATGTATTGATTAGCGATGCTGCGAATTTCTTTAGGCATGGTAGCACTAAACAAGCAAACACGTTTTTCTTCTGGGGTAACAGAAAGGATACCTTCAATATCTTCTCTAAAACCCATGTTTAGCATTTCATCGGCTTCATCAAGCACAACGTAACTAATAGTTTTGATGTTAACAGCCCTGCGGCTCATTAAATCAATTAGGCGTCCAGGGGTGGCCACAATAATTTGTGCTCCTCTGCGTAAATCTTCAATCTGGCCGTTGATGCTGGCTCCACCGTATACTGATACGATACGAACACCTTGCATGTGCTTGCTGTAAGTGGTTAAATCGCGACTAATTTGCATGCAAAGTTCGCGAGTTGGGCAAATAATTAAAGCCTGTGTCTGTTTGGCGTTAAAATCTACTAGTTGCAATAAAGGTAAGCCGAATGCGGCTGTTTTACCGGTTCCGGTTTGAGCTAATCCTAAAATGTCTCTTTCGTTTTCTAAAAAAACAGGAATGGACTTTTCCTGAATGGGGGTAGGATTTTCAAAACCCAGCTCCGAGATGGCGCTTAAAACGGACGCGTTTAAGCCCAGGTCGATAAATGTTGTCAAAGTACGATATTTTTGTTAAATGAGGCGCAAAGATAGGCAAATAATTGACAGTTAGCTATAATTTACTAAAACAATTAAATGTCATGTTTTAGTTGATGCATTATAAAACCCCTAAAAACCTTACATTTGCACTCTTATTATGAACATAAAAGAACTATTAAATAAACGCATTTTAATTTTAGATGGTGCTATGGGTACCATGATTCAGCGTTATAAATTAGACGAAAAAGATTTTAGGGATGAGTCTTTGGCTAATCACACTAAACCATTAAAAGGTAACAATGATTTGCTTTCATTTACGCGCCCAGATGTAATTAAAGCCATTCATGCACAATATTTTGATGCAGGTGCTGATATTGTAGAAACCAATACGTTTAGTGGAACTACCATTGCGCAAGCTGATTACGAGTTAGGTGCTGATGTAGTTTGGAAAATAAATTATGAATCGGCTAAAATAGCCAAAGAAGTTGCTGATGAGTATACGGCAAAAAACCCGGATAAGCCACGCTTTGTAGCAGGTGCTATGGGTCCTACAAACCGAACTGCATCATTAAGTCCTGATGTAAACGACCCAGGTTACCGAGGTGTTACTTTTGACGAGCTGGTTGCAGCATACAAAGAACAAGTGAAAGGTTTAGTAGCAGGTGGAGTTGATATTATTTTGGTTGAAACGATATTTGATACCCTAAATGCAAAAGCCGCATTGTATGCCATTGATGAGTACATGGAAGAAACAGGGAAAAGTTATCCGGTAATGGTTAGTGGCACAATTACCGATGCATCGGGTCGTACTTTAAGTGGTCAAACTACTGAGGCGTTTTTAATCTCTATGCAACATGCACCATTATTAAGTGTAGGTTTAAATTGTGCTTTGGGTGCAAGTGCACTTCGTCCATATTTACAAGTACTTTCAAACAATGCACCGTTTTATGTAAGTGCATATCCTAATGCTGGTTTACCAAACGAAATGGGGCAGTATGATGAAAGCCCAGCTGCAATGGCCAAACAAGTAGAAGAGTTTTGTAAAGAAGGTTTAGTTAATATTTTGGGTGGATGTTGTGGAACAACACCTGACCATATAAAGGCTATTGCTGACATGGCTGCGAATTATGCACCGCGCAAAATTGGTGCAACAAGTAAATAAGTTTAACCTAAGCTACATTGCATAGTACAAAGTAGCGTAATAAATATTTAGATATGGATGTGCAGTTAATTATTGTTGCTGTAATTTTATTGGCAGCTGCATGGTATTTAGGCCGAACACTTTTTAGAAGTGCCAAAGGACACACCTGCGAGAGTGGCAAGTGCAGTCATCATCCAACCATAGCTAAAAAATAATTCTGTGTAAACTGTTTTCAAAAAATATATATTGCTCTAAATAATTTTACGGTGAGCAATCCTTTATTTAGAAGAAAAACCATAGCACAAATTGCAAGCGAAGCGGAGGCTATTCAAAACAGCGAGCACAAACTCAGAAAAACTTTAAGTCTTCGCGATTTAACCTCATTAGGTATAGCAGCCATTATTGGTGCAGGTATATTTAGCACCATTGGTAATGCAAGCGCAAGTGGTGGTCCTGCTGTTATTTTACTGTTTGTTTTCATTGCCATTGCATGTTCGTTTTCAGCATTAAGTTATGCCGAGTTTGCAAGTAGTATTCCTATATCTGGTAGCGCATATACGTATGCTTATGCATCGTTTGGTGAGATTGTAGCCTGGATAATTGGTTGGGCTTTAATTGTAGAGTATGCCATTGGTAATATTGTAGTTGCCATTAGTTGGAGTGATTATTTTACTGGTTTAATGGATGGCTTTGGTTGGCATATACCAGAGTATTTAACCATGGATTATTTAAGTGCTAAGAATGGTTTTATAGAGGCTACATCGCTTTTGACATCAAACCAAACCTTAACACATTACCTGCAACAGCAACAATTGGCTTGGCAAAGTGCACCCGAAA
>CALPIR020000204.1 GCA_943323675.2 Chitinophaga pinensis
AATATTCCCATTATCAATCCCGTTCCAATTGCCGTAAAGAGAGACTTAGATATCAATTTTATTAATGCTTCTTTAGTTGAAAAATCAATATCAAATAATCCATATATGACCATTCCACTAAAAAGCCCAGCAGAAATTGATAAAAAAGTAACCTTAAAGTAATAAAATCTGGTCATTATATTTTTGATTGAATTTAATAAATATTTTCTCGTTTGGGTAAAACTAATCGCGAACGGTTTGCGGCTTGGCGCATTTCGGAGCACTTAACAGTCAACTAAATACAAATGTTGATAAAAGCACTTCAGCCTCCATTGGGGCAAATGGCTGTTAGTAGCAGTTTTTCTTCTTCTGTTAATTAGTTTCTGTATATTTTTTAAAGTTGTTTAAGATTGCTTGCCAGCCATTTCTCTGCAATTCAATTGGATTTTCTGTTTCTGGGTCAAAAGTTATTGTTACTTCTGTTTGTAAGTTTGTTTCTTTAAACTCAACAGTTGCCTGTCGTCCGCCAAACTCATAAGTAAAACCATCACCTTGTCGTATGTCTGTATAAACAGCTTCAAAGTCAAAACCAAAACTTCCGTCTTTGGCTTCCATTCTTGCTACATACTGTCCACCAACATTCAAATCGTTTGTTGCTGTCGGGCAATGCCAACTTGGGTCAGCAAAATTCCATTTAGTAATGTGTTCGGGTTGTGTGTAATAGTCCCAAACTTTTTGCTTATCAGCTAACACGGTTACATTTATTTTTATACTTTCTTGTGTCATTATTTTATTGTTGTATTTGATATGTGTCGGTAAACATGATTTCCCATTGGTATCCGTCAAGGTCTTCAAAACTGTTGTAATACATCCAACCGCGTTCAAAACTTTGTCTATATCATGCTACTCCGTTTTCAAGAGCAAGTTTTACAATTTGATCCACTTGTTCTCTGCTGTTCACTTCTATAGCGTTTAAAACTGGTGTTGTTGTCCCATCTGCAATAGTTCTTTTCGTAAAAGTACTAAACATTTCATGAGTAATATGCATAGTATAAATAATTCTGTCATTGAGAACTAAACACAATGCTCTGCTTTCAGAAAATTGTTCGTTGAAGGTAAAGCCAAGTTTTGTCCAAAAGCACTTGTCTTCATGAGTTCTATTATTATGAGATATACAAATTTTGATTTACTTTCATTTTATGATTTTTTTGTCAATTTAAATTTGAGCTAACGTTCTTGGGGAGTATTTGGTGTCTAGTTTTAGCAATAAAATTTATTCGTAGGACTAAACTATCACTTTCACAAATATATCTGCGAATCCCGGAAACCCAATTAGTGCAAACCACTTGTTAGCGGTTCGTGATTTTCTGTCCACGAAGGTTTGAAGTGTCAAGTTTGCTACCATTTTGAAATTACTGATTCAAAAACTCACGAATGATTTTCAAATATAGTTCGGGTTGTTCAACTGAAATTGAATGCCCAGCATTTGGAATAATTTTCAACTGGTGATTTGGAAAGAGTTCTAAATATTCATTCATAAAACCCCACTGCCAATTATCACAGTCTCCTTTCATAAGCAAGATTGGAATCTTGGATCCTTTTAGTTTCGGCCTTGTATCTTGAATTTCATTTAAACTTTGAACGGTCATCACTTGTGCATAAAAACCTCCCCCGCCTTCTGCCTCCAATGCCTTTGAAATATCACACACTGTTGCTTTGTTCAATTCACTATTAAGATAAGTTTGAAAATCGTCCGCTTCTTTATCTGTTGCAAGTTTCTTACCGAAAGTTCTTGCCCAAAATGCAGTCGCGCTTGATCTAATGTTTTGTGTTTTCTCGTTGGCTTCTCTGTTTGTGTATGGCGGATTTTTCAATTGTAAACTATCAGGTGCTTTAATGTCAAGTAATTCTTTTCTCATGGGTTGGATTGATGGTACTCCAGTAAAAATTATTTTCTCAACACTGTTGGGATTGTCAGCGATGAACAATGTAGCAAGAATTGCTCCCCACGATTGACCAATTAAAATTACTTTTTCTGAACCTATCTTCTTTATTAGTTCTTCTAAGTCTTTTTTATGTCGTTCAGCAGTATATTCATTAATGTTTGATAATCTTTCTGATTGCCCACTGCCAATTGGGTCGTATAAAAAAACATCAAAACCGTCTTCTGAAAGCGGTGCCAACATTTTAATATTTCTATCAGTAATAAATCCTCCAGGTCCACCTTGCAAATAAATAATAGGAAAAGGTTTCTTTAGACCTTTGGCAGATACCAGCGTATAGGCAATCTTTGAACCCGTTTTCAAGTACCAATATTGAGTCCCTTTTCGTTTATGCAATTGAGTGACATCATAACTTCTTGGAATAAAAACTGCAAGCGTATAGGCAACTAAGCATAACAGCAAAGCATATTTAATAAATTGGAAGATGTTCTTTCTCATTAGTTGTCAAAGTTAGTTTCTTGATGTTGCTTTCAAGTTAACAATGTCCCAAAGCATTATGGGTTCGGTGCTTTGCAATGGTGGAGTTTTGAACCACAAATGTGTCTGTGGAGCTCTGACTCCCCCCACTTTTGGCAAACCCGTGTTAACTGTTTGTGCTTCTGTCGTTCTACAGATGCAATTACTTTTCAAAGTCAAGATTAACAGGGTCTTTGCTTGATATCAAAGTATCTTTTCCTTCTCCTGTTGTCGGAATGCTGTTGTTTACAACTTCAAATTTGAAGTCGTCAAACCAAATTTGTCCTGTCCCAACATGCAAAGCACCATAAGCAATATAGGAAGCATTAAGAGGAACATCTAAAACGATTTCATATTTTGTCCATGCAGTTGTTCCTTTAATTGACCTATCCTTTTTGCCATTGTGCATATTGTCAAAGCCAAGATTTTGTTGTGAACCCTTTTGGTCAATGCGAAACCAAAGGCCTGACCAGTCAGAAACAACTTGTGTTTTTACCATTCCCGACAGGCGAACTCTCTTGCCAAGATAATTGTCGGGTAAGCAATTTTGCATTAAAGACCCGAAGCCTTTATTTTTTTTAGCGATTGATTTGATGGTCGCTGCTTTTTTGCCGTCTTGTCCCGAACCTTTTTCAATACCCATTTCATAGCTTTTTGGGTTGCTACCTGCTTTAAACAAACCGGTTGGTAGGTCAAAGGAAAAAAGTGATACTGACATTGCAATGAATAACACACCTGTCATTATTTTTTTTACTATTGTCATTATTGTTTTTTGGGTGCTTACTTTGTTTGTCGTTATTCCGCTTGTCCGATTTATTTTTAATAGTCAATTTTTTCAGTTCAGTTCTTGGTCGCATTCTAGTCATAGTATGATTGCTAACTTACTTATTTACGAAACTCAAAACCTGTTTTGTTTCACCTTTTTTAATTGATTTTAATTGATCAAATGGGCTAGTTTTTATCCAATTGTTCGGTGCTTTCACGTGTATAAAAATTGATTGAGTTTAGGTTTTTGTGTTTCATTATTCTGTTTTATACATCACTAAATAAACCTATTGTGTTGGCAATTACAATAATCATTATTAAATGAAAGCATATTAATGTTTATTAAGTTAAAATCGGCATAAGGATGCAGCATCTTGCACCGAGGGCAGACTTTCTGGTTAGGCGTGTAACGCATACAGCCCGACCCCGAATGAAGCGCAGCGTAACCTCGTGGTAAGCCCCAAAATAAAACGCCACTCCAAAAAATTGAAGTGGCGTATTATGTATTCATAATTAATTAAATAAATTACCAGCCCAAAATCCAAGCAAACATTAATGGTGCTACAATGGTAGCATCACTTTCTACAATAAATTTAGGTGTATGTATATCTAATTTACCCCAAGTTATTTTTTCGTTGGGTACTGCACCAGAGTATGAACCGTATGAAGTGGTTGAATCGCTAATTTGGCAGAAGTAACTCCAAAACGGAATGTTTTCCATTTCCATATCTTGGTACAACATAGGCACAACGCAAATTGGAAAATCGCCAGCTATACCGCCACCAATTTGAAAAAATCCTATTCCCTTGCCTTCGCTATTTTTAACATACCAATCGGCTAACCATACCATGTATTCAATACCGCTTTTCATGGTGCTGGCTTTTATTTCGTTTTTAATAACAAAACTAGAGAAAATATTTCCCATGGTGCTGTCTTCCCAACCTGGAACCACAATTGGTAAATTGCGCTCGGCTGCGGCCAACATCCACGAGTTTTTAGGGTCAATTTCGTAGTATTGTTCTAATTCGCCACTGTTTAAAATTTTGTACATGTATTCGTGTGGGAAATAACGCTCGCCCGCAGTATCTGCATCTTTCCATATTTTATGGATGTGCTTTTGTAACCTGCGAAAAGCTTCTTCTTCAGGTATACAGGTATCGGTTACTCGGTTGTAATGGTTTTCTAATAAGTCCCATTCGTCTTGTGGTGAAAGATCGCGGTAGTTTGGTACACGCTTGTAATGGCTGTGTGCTACCAAGTTCATTATATCTTCTTCAAGGTTAGC
>CALPIR020000205.1 GCA_943323675.2 Chitinophaga pinensis
AACCATTTACTTTGCCCAATGACCACCTCAGAAAAAAAATGGTATGCCGTATACACCAATCCAAGAGCTGAAAAAAAAACAGCCGAAAAACTATTAGAAAAAGGTATTGAGGTATACCTGCCCCTACAAACCACAATCAAACAATGGAGTGATCGAAAAAAAAAAGTGGAAGAACCCTTGTTCAAATCCTACTTGTTTGTTTGTGTAAATTTTGAAGCCGAAAGGATTTCTGTTTTAGAAACACAAGGAGTAGTAAAATTTGTTCGCATTGGTGGAGAAGTGCCTGCAATAAGGAAAGTCATTATTGATGCCATTAAACTAAGTCTAGCAAATTTTTCTGATATTGAGATTACCAACCAAGATTTGCAAATCAACCAAGAGGTGCAAGTCATTGCGGGACCACTTAGAGGCTATAAGGGTAAAATTATTGAGCAGCATGGCAACCAGTACTTTGCTGTCCAAATCGAAGAATTAGGCATCCACATGTTGTTAAAAATCCCTGCGACACACTTACTAATTATATAAAGAATTGTAAAATACCATTCGGTTTAAATATTGTTCGTCATTCGATAATTATCTTGTTCATCAACATCCTCCTCTTATCCTCCTTCTAAAGGAGGACGATCATTTATCTTTTATTGAAAAATTTATTCCAATATTTAATTTAAACCTAGATATAAGCTATTTGAAATCCTGAAAACAAATTAATTTAACACGAATAACAAGCGCTCCTCTTCGAAGAGGAGTTGGAGGAGATGTGATGATTTATGTTGCATCAATAACTTCCATACTAAAAGTACAACCACCATTGGGAACTGCTCCCCGCCTTTTAAGAGGCACCAAACCAAGTTCGGTATTTATTAGGTTGCCGAAGGCCTAAATGGTTAACCTCCTTAAAAACTGCCACTGATAAGTAAAATAGCAATAAAATTTCACTTTTTACTTGTATTTGTATTCGCCAAACTTTAATATTGAGTAGTTTTTCTACTCAATATACAACAGCCACAAATCAACATGTGACTGACGGGGCGAAGCTATGTATAGCCATTATCTCTAGAATGTGGTATATCTAAAAAATGTTAGACACACTTATTACATCCAAAACAAGAATTAAGCTTTTACTTAAGTTTTTCCTGAACAGTAAAACTTCCTCTTACCTGCGCAACCTAGAAAGTGAGTTTGGTGAAAGTACAAACTCCATAAGGTTAGAGCTTAATAAGTTTGAAGAAGCCGGTTTATTAACGACAAGTGCTAACGGCAATAAAAAAATCTTTAAGGCAAATACAAAACACCCCATGTTTAGCGACATCCAGAATATATTAATGAAATATACCGGATTAGACAAAATTGGAGAACAGGTGATCACAAGGTTAGGGAATGTTGAGGCTGTTTATTTAGTGGGTGAATTGGCAAAAGGAATGGATAGCCCCATTATTGATTTAATATTAGTAGGTGATATAGATAAAAATTATTTACTCAACTTAACTGAGAAAGCAGAAAAATTAATAAATAAAAAAATACGTTTTGTTATTTTTAGTTACCAAGAGTTTGAAATAGAAAAGGCAAATTTACTTTCACAACCACACTTAGAGGTTCTACACTAATGAAATCAGACACCTACATTATAGCAGAAATTGCACAAGCCCATGAAGGAAGTTTAGGTATTGCACACAGCTATATTGATGTATTGGCAGAGACAGGTGTAGATGCCATTAAATTCCAAACCCACATTGCAGAGGCAGAAAGTAGCGCCCAAGAGCAGTTTCGAATAAACTTCAGTTATGAAGATATAAACAGATTCGAATACTGGAAGCGGATGGAGTTTACCCTTGAGCAATGGACAGGTTTGAAAAAACATTGCGAAGAGAAAGGAATGGAATTTATTTCTTCCCCTTTTTCAATAGCTGCAGTTGAACTACTGGAAAAACTTGATGTAAAACGATACAAAATTGGTTCTGGTGAATTAACAAATTATTTAATGTTAGATACCATTGCTAAAACTAAAAAGCCAATTATACTTTCATCAGGAATGAGTGATTGGAATGAGCTAGATGATACAATCAATTTTCTAAAACCATACGGTAACGAATTGTCACTTTTACAATGCACAACAGCCTACCCTACTCCACCTGAAAAATGGGGATTAACCGCAATTGAAGAAATGAAAACCCGCTATCAATTACCAGTAGGTTACTCAGATCACTCCGCAGACATATTCGCTTGTTTAGCTGCATCAACACTCGGAGCATCCATTTTAGAGTTTCATGTGGTGTTCGATCACAACATGTTTGGTCCAGATGCAAAAGCTTCCCTAACCATCAATCAAGTAAAACAATTGATTAAAGGGGTAAGAGCAATTGAAATGGGTATGCAAAGCAATCATTTAAAGAATGATGCATCAAGTTTCAATACATTAAAAACCATGTTCGGTAAAAGTTTAGCCGTAAATAAAAATTTACCTCAAGGACATCTCATCGCCATTAGCGACTTAGAATCAAAAAAACCAGGTGACCAAGGTATACCTGCAAAAGAATTTCAACGCGTAATCGGGAAACAATTGAAACATGATTTGAAGCAGTGGAGTTTCTTGAGGGAGGAGGATTTGTTATAAACACGGAGTTCACGGTGCGCACGGAGAGGGCACGGAGCGCTAAACAACGACAAAAAGAGAGTCAGGGAACCCAGTGGTTATTAAAGATATGAATATCGTAGAAAAGGACTTAAGTGATATCATTTTCAAGTCAGCTTTAAATGTCCATAAAGCCCTAGGGCCAGTTCTGCTTGAGTCAGCATATCAAAAATGTCTGATGCTCGAATTGATAAATCAAGGAATTGTGGTGCGCAAAGAAGTTCAGGTAGACATAAACTACTTAGACGCGGTGATTCAGAATGCGTACAAAATTGATTTATTAGTTGCAGATAAAATTATTATCGAATGTAAAGCTATTGATGCAATTGCTCCTGTTCATATCGCACAAGTAATGACCTATTTAAGACTTTCTGAAAAGAAACTCGGAATACTCATTAATTTTAATGTACCCTTACTGAAAGAGGGATACAAACGAATCGTACTGTAAAACAAAAAAACATCGAGTGCTTCATAAAACGAATTAAAATGCTAAACACAGTGCCACTCAGTGTTCACAGTGTTTAATAATATTGATTTACTTTGAAAACAAAACGTAAAATAGCTGTAGTCATTACCGCAAGACCAAGTTACAGCAGAATAAAAACTGCACTTAAAGCCATTATGGATCATCCTGATTTGGAATTGCAGTTGATCGTTGCTGCTTCAGCGCTGCTTGATCGTTATGGTTCTGCTGTTAATTACATAGAAAATGACGGTTTTCAAATTGCGGCAAAAGTTTTCAATGTATTAGAAGGAGAGAACCTAACGGCAGCTGCAAAAACTACGGGTATAGGTATACTTGAACTATCAACTGTTTTTGACAACCTGAAACCAGATATTGTGGTAACAATTGCAGACCGATTTGAAACAATGGCAACTGCAGTGTCTGCATCATACATGAATATTCCATTAGCCCATGTTCAAGGTGGCGAGGTAACAGGCAACATTGATGAAAAGGTAAGGCACGCCATCACCAAGTTAAGCGACTATCATTTTGTAGCGTCTGAAGATGCCAAGCAACGTGTAATTAAATTAGGGGAAAACCCCGAAATGGTATTTAACACAGGTTGCCCTTCCATTGATTTAGCGGCAGGAGTTAAAGCCAATCCGAAATTAGACTTCGATCCCTACTTAAAATACGGAGGAGTTGGTAATAAGCCTGATTTAAGCAATGGTTATGTGGTGGTGATGCAACACCCCGTAACTAATGAGTATCAAGAATCAAGAACCCATATTGAGGAAACCTTGAGCGCACTAGAAAAAATAGCAAAACCCATTTTATGGTTTTGGCCTAATGTAGATGCCGGAGCCGATGGTACTTCAACAGGAATAAGAGCCTATAGAGAAAGAAATAAACCCACCAACATGCATTTTTTTAAAAATATGGAAGGGGAAGATTTTTTGAGGTTGTTAGTTAATGCCGATTGTTTGATTGGTAATTCAAGTGTTGGAATTAGAGAGTGTGCCTATTTAGGAGTACCTGTTATAAATATTGGTAGCCGTCAAAACAAACGCGAGCGAGGAAACAATGTCATTGATGTAAAATACAACCAAGTTGATATTTACAATGCCCTAAATCAAATCATGAACCAACCAAAGCCAGAGGCATCATTGGTTTATGGTGGCGGTGAAGCAGGAAATAAAATTGCTGATTTACTCGCAACAAATCATTTGGTATTTCACAAAACCATTAATTATTAATATTGAAAATACTCGGATTAATTCCTGCTCGAGGAGGTTCCAAGGGTGTTCCTAAGAAAAATATCCGTTTGGTTGGTAACAAACCACTCATCCATTATACAATAGAAGCAGGCAAACAAAGCAAGCTTCTCGATTTATTACTTGTCGAT
>CALPIR020000206.1 GCA_943323675.2 Chitinophaga pinensis
GTATTTATAAATTAAATTTGATAGCATTCCAGCCAATTTAGGATAGGTGATTTTTTGTCCAAATATAATACATAAAATATTGTAGTACCAGCGGCTCATAATGGCTGCTTTCTCCCTTGTTAATAATTGCTATGGCTGGCTTTAAATCAATCCTATCTAATATTTCTTGATTAAACTTATGTGAACCGACAAAGCCATTCCACAACTCACTCAAGTTCTCGTTTTCTTTTATCAGTTTTATCCAAGGAACCGATAATCCAACTTTTCTGAAACTAGTTATGTTATCAGGTAAATGATGTTTCATTGTTTCAAATAATATCCTTTTTCCTTTTTTTCCTGCCGTAAGCCAATTGGTGTTTAGTGTGCCAATACCTTCTACAATTCTATAGTCTTGAAATGGCTCTCTGCACTCTATTCCTGCTGCCATAGTTGCGCGGTCGTTTCGTTCGTTTAGCGATTGCAGATAAGTGTGTTGGTCGTAATACAATAACTGTTTTGTTGGATTGTTTGGAAATACAGCCCTTGCTTCTTGCATTACCCTTGATCTGTAATCATTTGATATACCAAGATAGTTTAGTCCCATTTCCTCGAAGTCACATTCGAAATAATTTGAAGCATTACCCATTATCAATTGATTTAATCCTCCTATTTTAAGGTATCGTTCTAGTTTTTTTAGCCTATTACTTTTATATTTCTTTGGAGTAAGCTTTAACATGTAATAAATTTGATTTCTTATTCCTATGTACCTAAACGTTTTATATCGAACATAGCCTCCCATTATTTCATCTGCACCTTCACCACTTAATAATACTTTAACATGTTTTTTAGCATACCTCGAAATAGCAAGAATTTGAGGGTCGTTCATGTGCACTAAAGGCTCATCAAGATGGTGTATCGATTGATTAAGTGTATTGTAAAGTTCGTTACCTTCTAAATTTATACTGTGAAATGGATAGTTTAATGAATCAGAAAATTGACGTGCAATGTTCGATTCATCGTTTACATAATCTTTGAATCCAATGTTAAATGTACTTATGTCTTTAAATCCACTTAGCTTTAATGAAGCTGTTATGCTGCTAGAATCTAGCCCACCACTTAGTAGTACACCTACAGGAACATCTGCCATCATTCTGTATTTTACACTTTGATGAAATGTTTCTTCAAACCATTTTTGAGGGTTATTGATTTGAGCATGTGATAATATTCTTTCTCCTAAATGATACCATCGCGTATCACGAAAATATCCATTTGGTTTAATGATGGCTGTGTGTCCTGGTAATAATTTATGTATTCCTTTATATAGTGTATTTTCACCTGCTACATATCTATACATTAACCATTCGTTTAAGTTCGATGGGTTAACTTCTTTTGCTATTCCTGTAGCAAATATGGCTTTAGGTTCTGATGCAAAAATGAATTTAGTAATGTCTAAATAATAATAAAGTGGTTTAACTCCGTATCGATCTCTTGCCACAAATAATTCATTCTTTTGGTCATCCCAGATGGCAAAAGCAAACATCCCATTTAATCGGTGCAACATACTCGCTCCATATGCGATATACATATAAAGTAATACTTCGGTATCCGATGTAGACTTGAAGTCGAATCCTTTGGCTTTTAATTCTGATCTAAAATCATTGTGATTATAGATTTCACCATTAAAAATTATTGAATATCTTCTGTCTGATGAATGCATGGGTTGATGACCATCGCTACTGGTATCTATAATAGATAGTCGCTGGTGTGCAAATCCTACTTTTCCATTTGTCCATACTCCGCTGTCATCAGGTCCACGATGTTTGATAGCTTCACCCATCTGGTATAACATATCTTCCTTTACTAAGTCCTCAGTAAAGTTTATAATTCCTGCAATTCCACACATGATTAGTTTTTAGTTAATAGTTGTGCCCAAGTCAATTTTACCCGTCCCCATGTAAATGTTTCCGCTTTTCTGTGTGCATTTTTTGATAGTTTATCCCTCAATGAGGAATCACTTAACAAGCGGCTAACTTTTAAATCAAACTCTTTTTGATTTTCTAATTCTGCCATTAACATTTCTTCATCTTCAGCCCACATCAGCGGTATTTCACCTACCCTAGTAGATACCATCGGGATTCCACAAGATGCAGCCTCAACAATCGCTACGCCAAAACTTTCATACCGAGTTGTAGTTATATATACCGTATGAGAATTGTAATATTTCTCGATTTCTGCATTTGGTACAAAGCCCACGAAATGAATATTATTCGTTACGCCTAATTGCTCTGCCAGTTCGATGCAATCGTTCAGTTTACCCAAATCAGGTCCAACCATTGTTAGGGAGATAGCCTTATTTGTTTTCTTTAAATTAGCAACACACCTAATAGCCATTTCTGGATTATAAATATCATGAAATGCCCTTACCCAAAGTAATTTTTGTTCTGGCTTATTTAACCACTTTGGCTGAAATTTATTGTTGTCGATAAAATTTGGGGTGTATAATATTGGCCATCCCCTAGCTGTAAAATAATGTTGTAAAAATTTAGAAGGGGTACAAATTTCAATGCATTGGTTATAAAGTTTTTCAACCATATTAGGGTATTTCTTATAAAACTCGTTGAGTGCTCCTCCATGCAATACGCCAATTATTTTTTTATTTAAAATTTTTGAGATAAAAAAAATTAAATACTCTAAAAAAAACGCCCTTCCTGAAAATATTAATGATACGACAACATCATATTTATTACGATAAAAAATAAGAAAGTATATGGTGTCTAATAATCGCAAGAGTTTATTTCTATATCCTGATCTTTTGTATACAGTATACCCTGATTCTTTAAGCATTTGATAAAGCTTCTCGCCTTCACCGCCTGAACTTTTGCCATCAATTATAATAGGGCCTATTATAGCAACTCTTGACTGTTGGTTATTAATCATTTATTAAACGTTCTTTTATTAAATTTACTAATTTTTTGGTTTGAATTTCTAGTGTACTTTCTTCAGCTAATTTTCTTGCTGTTTTAATTAAATTTTGGCGAAGGTTTGAATCATTTGTTAGTTGTTGTATCGCAAATTTTATTTCATTGGTTTGTTTCGGGTTAATGAGCACTGCATTTTTCAGGTGAGTCAAATGGTGTGGTATACCACCTACATTTGTAGCAATCACTGGTAGACTATTTGCCATTGCCTCCCAAATGGTACGAGGAAACCCTTCAAAGTGTGTTGGAATAACATAAATATCCGACATACGGTAGTAGCTATTTAATTCCTCCCCAATGCTTTTTTTGCCATGAAAAATAACCTGGTCTGTTATACCCAATTCCTCCGCAAGGTTAATCAGTTCTTGTGTTACAATTTTCTTAGCTCCCAATTCCCATCCAACGATATTCAATTTGTAGTTAACATCCCTTAGACTGGCTATGGCTTCTAGTAATTCAAATAAACCTTTTGCCCTATCTATTCTACCGGTGTATAGAATATTGATGTTTTTATTCTGGCATGTAT
Source organism: Chitinophaga pinensis (assembly GCA_943323675.2). Taxonomy (GTDB): domain Bacteria; phylum Bacteroidota; class Bacteroidia; order UKL13-3; family UKL13-3; genus UBA6183. The sequence continues at coordinate 3,484 of CALPIR020000206.1, forward strand.
CATTGCGATGATAGAAGTCGATTAGGCGCAACGTGGTTGTTTTTATCAGATGGATTTGTTGCGTTAAATGCTGATAGGTTTCTAATAATGCTTTTGAGTTTACTAAAACGAAATTGTTTTTTAACGCCTTCCGAAATAAATAATCGTTATGTTTCAAATACCAGGTGATTACCCAATCGCGAAAACCATTTACTTTAAATTGTTTAGCCCCTTCTTTATAATCGCCTACTACCATATAAACCAGTTTTTCTGTCGATATAAATTTTTTAAAATATGGGGCTAATGGTGTTGGTCCTCGAATAATGACAAAATCGCAATCCTCTAACACTTTTTTTAACGGAGCTAAATGTTGGCGATAATTTAAGGAGCGATACCATGCTGGCTTATGTGGACCCATATTCACCCATTTCAGGTTTTTTGCTGTTAACTCATAATCCGCTTCTTGCATTTCCTGTTCATTCGCTTCAAAAAACAACAGCGTTAACTCATCAACCTGCTTTGCTAATTCATCAATAAATATTCCAAAATAACCTGGTAAGTAGTGGCTATTGTGTTTATATACCATATTAACATGGTAGTGAATGGCTAATTTCATTAATCGATGTTCCTAATTTTAAATTGCCTAAAGTTTAGGATGTAAGCATTGGCTATTCCTAGTAAAAACCATCCCATTACGTTGACCATTCCTGCAATAAACCAACTGTGTATACACATAAAAATAATGCCAACAAATAAACCTTTGTGTTCGTTCGGTATAGAGAAATAATTAAACACAAAAAATACAGTTGGGGTGAACATGAGTATCAACATGGGTATAATTAACAATATACCTCCTTCCGATAGAAACGAGATGTAGGAATTATGTGCATTGGTATGCATCAAATCTTCTTCACGGTATTCTATGTACTCAGCACCCTCAAATTTAAAATCAATTTCATATTCGGTACCCATGAAGTTTCCAATACCAATTCCACTAATGGGGTGGTCTTCAAA
>CALPIR020000207.1 GCA_943323675.2 Chitinophaga pinensis
AAATACTAACTTGTTTATTTAAAATAAAAAAGAGGCTGTTATAAAGACAGCCTCTTTTTTTATAGATGTTATTTTTCTTGCACTTCGTACATATCCAATCGCCTGTCTTTCCAGTTTAATACGGTCCCCGTATTACGCGCACGCTCAATAGCCGCCAAGTCTAAGTCTGCAATAACAATTGTTTCAATGTTTGTACTACACTCACCGGCAATTGCATCTGGTGGAAATGCAAAATCACTTGGTGTGTAAATTCCTGATTGTGCATAGTTAATATCCATATTATCTACAGAAGGAATATTACCAATAGTACCTGCTGTTGCCACAAAAATCTGGTTCTCAACGGCACGACTTTGAGCACATATTTTAACACGTAAATGACCGTGTTTTTCATCCGTGCTAAACGGTACAAATAGGATTTTAGCTCCTTTTTGGCAAGCAATACGAGTCATCTCAGGAAACTCCACATCGTAACAAACATTTATTGCCACCTTACCACAATCGGTATTAAATACCTTTATTTCATTACCTGGTTTTACTCCCCACCACTTGGCCTCATTACTTGTAATATGAATTTTGTATTGCTTTTCGTATGTGCCATCTCGTTTAAACAAGTAACTAATATTGTATAAGTTATCGTTTTCTACCTGTAAATGTGTGCCAGCAATAATATTGATGTTGTATTCCATACTTAAGCGCGAAAACAAGTTGATATAGTCTTCTGTATAATCATCAAGTTTACGTATACTATCTTCTGGGCTCATACTTTTATATTCGTGTAATGATAAAAGTTGTGTAGTAAACAATTCTGGGAACAAGGCAAAATCACTTTTATAGTTACTTGCTACATCCGTAAAATACTCACACTGTTGTGCAAACTCTTTAAATGATTTTATTTTACGTAATTCGTATTGTATAGCACAAACGCGTACTTTTTTCATCAATACGCTTCGCTCTTTTGTCTCTGGTATATAATCTAAGTTAATCCATTCTAATAAAGTTGCATAACCTTCACTTTCATGGTCATCGGGCAAATAATCTTTGATTAATCTTTGTATGGTAAACCCTTGTGAAAGTTGAAAAGTAAGAACAGGATCTTTAATTTTTTTCTCGATAACACGTTTTACATATGCTCGAATACCAAACTTAGCAGAGTGTTTGTGGAAATTTGGCAAGCGTCCTCCAATAAGAATTGCTTTTAGGTTTTTGTCTACACATAATTGCCTGCGCATGTCATACAAACGTCTTCCAATTTTCAAACCTTGGTAATCCGGGTGAACCATTACTTCAATACCATAAAGCGTATCGCCTTCTTCATCATGGTTGGTAATATATCCATTATCACAAATCTCTTTCCAAGTATGGTCATCATCATACTCGTCCCAGCTTACTATAAGACTAGCAGCTGACCCCACAATTTTACCTTCATATTCAATAACCTGCATGCCTTCAGCAAATATCTTGTACTGACTTTCTAACATTTCAAGTTTCCATGGTTCTGAATCGGGGAAACAAATTTTAGATAGCTTGATAATGTCTTCAAAGTCGCTACGCTCTGCAGCCCGCTCTATTAATTTAGGTTTACGTGGTGAACGAATTTTCATTTTTTAACTTTTTTAGGGTTGATTTGTTTGCAATTTGCACAAACCACTCTACAAGTTTAAGGTATAATTTTAATACTTTATGAAGGCAAAGTTGTGTAAGTAATTTCTTAGTGGTTATTTCACGACTTTAAAAACTACTAAAGATACCTTACATGAGTTTACAACACACCATAGAAAAAGCTTGGGAAAACAGAGAATTATTAAAGGATGCTGATACTCAAATTGCCATTCGTGAGGTAATAGAAATGTTAGACAAAGGCAAGTTACGCACTGCTGAGCCTATTGCCGAAGGTTGGCAAGTAAACGATTGGGTAAAAAAAGCCGTAATCATGTATTTTCCAATTCAACATATGGAAACGATAGAAGTAGGGCCTTTTGAGTTTCATGATAAAATGAAATTGAAAAGCAATTATGCTGAACAAGGTGTGCGCGTTGTACCAAATGCAGTAGCCCGTTACGGTGCATTTTTGCAAAAAGGAGTAATTATGATGCCAAGTTATGTAAATATTGGCGCTTATGTAGATGAAGGTACAATGGTAGATACTTGGGCCACAGTTGGTAGTTGCGCTCAAATTGGCAAGCATGTTCATTTAAGTGGTGGTGTTGGTATTGGCGGTGTTTTAGAACCCGTACAAGCCGCACCAGTAATTATTGAAGACAATTGTTTTATTGGTTCACGTTGTATCGTTGTAGAAGGTGTTAGGGTTGAAAAAGAAGCTGTACTTGGTGCAGGTGTAATATTAACCATGAGTACCAAAATAATAGACGTAACAGGTGATAATCCCATAGAATACAAAGGGCTTGTGCCAGCGCGTAGTGTGGTTATTCCAGGTAGTTACACCAAGAAGTTTCCCGCAGGAGAGTACCAAGTACCATGTGCCATTATTATTGGTAAACGTAAAGAATCAACCGATAAAAAAACTTCATTAAATGATGCTTTGCGCGATCACAGCGTAGCGGTTTAATATGAAGGTGATCAGAAGTAGAAATTTGACAACAACTGTTAATATTTAAGAAACAAACAAAAAATTAATAATCAAACTTGGCAATTACTAAATCACAACTTAAGATAGCATTTGATGCGAAACGTGCTTTTAATAACCATACAGGATTAGGAAACTATTCAAGGTTTGTGATTAAAGGTATGCTTGATGCATACCCGCAACATGTGTTTTATTTATTTACTCCATCAATTAAGTTAGAATTTGCCAAGTTGTTTGAAGGATATACCAATGTACATGTCATTTCTCCCCAAAATATTTTTGGTAAAACCTTCAAAGCTTTATGGCGCACCTATAGTATAACGGGCATGCTCAATAAATTAGGGGTTGATGTTTATCATGGCTTAAGTAATGAATTACCTGCCAACATAAAAAGTTTTAAAGGGAAATCGATAGTTACTATTCACGATTTAATTTTTTTACGCTACCCACAGTATTACAAAATAATTGACAGACTTATTTACAAACGGAAGTTTACTAAAGCTTGTCTTGATGCCCACGTGGTAGTAGCTGCTAGCAAGCAAACGGCCTCTGATATTCATTTTTTTTTAGGAATTGATTCACGAAAAATAGAAGTTGTGTATCAAAATTGTGATGAACAATTTGATAAAAAAATAACAAGTAAGGAGTTAGAAGCTGTGAGAGAAAAATACAATTTAACTTCATCTTATTTTATTTGCATAGGTACAATTGAGCCGCGTAAAAAACAGCTTATGGTATTGAAGGCATTTCATCAATCTAACATAAACAATCATTTGGTGTTTGTAGGTAAACATACTAATTATACTGAAGAACTTCATCAATACATAAGCCAAAACCATATAGCCGATAAGGTACATTTTATTGAAGGCGCTGATTTTTTTGATTTTCCAGCATTGTACCAAAATGCAAGTATGGCAATATATGCAAGCGAGTTTGAAGGGTTCGGAATTCCTGTTTTAGAGGCCATGCGAAGTGGTGTAAATGTAGCTGTAGCTAATACATCAAGCCTAACTGAAGTAGGAGGAGATGCTGTAAATTATTTTGAAACAAGCGCACAGTTAACAGCACTTTTTAAAAATGCGGAATCTTTAATCATAAATCATGATAAGGTGCAAAATCAGTTGGGTAAGTTTTCGCCCCAAGTATTGATAGCACAGTTGTTGAAGGTGTATAGCTAGCTTGAATTGGTTGCTAAGTTGTTTGGTGCTTTTCTTTATCCATATCCTCCGTGTTTATATCCACGTATAGGTGTGAGTATCGTGGCTTTGGGTACAAAGCATTATTGTTACATTTGTAATTAATAAATTATACAACAAGTGAGCGCAACCGAACCAAAAATTAAAAAAAAACGTAAGGTATCATACTTGCCATCAATCATTAGTATTGGTATGGTGCTTTTTATGTTGGGTTTATTCGGCATAATATTAATTAACGGAAATAAACTGCAGCAATATTTAAAGGAGAACTTTCAGCTTACCGTTTTTTTTAAGGATGAAGTTACGGAGGTTGATATGCAACGTGTAATGGCCACAATGCAGCAGCAAGAGTATGCCAAACGTGTTGTTTTTGTAAGCAAAGAACAAGCCGCTCAACAGTTTTCAAACGAAATTGGTCAAGACTTTGTTGGATTTCTTGGTTTTAACCCGCTGTTGCCAAGTGTAGAATTGTTTTTAAAGTCATCGTTCACATCCCCAGATAAAATTAAAACAGTTGATATTGAGTTGCGCAGGAACCCCGAAGTGCAGGAGGTAGTTTACCAGCAAAACATATTAGGGCAGAACATCCTGACGTACCACTGCGCCCTCGTCGGCGGCGAGTGCTGGAACCGCAACAGTGCGGGCCCGGTCTCGGCC
>CALPIR020000208.1 GCA_943323675.2 Chitinophaga pinensis
CTACCCTACTCTCTCGTCATTATAAATTTGAACCACATTATGAGGATGTTGAAGACAACCCATACATCAGTGATTTTTACGAAGACATGCAGCGTTGGGCTTTCAACCTTCAGATTTATTTCCTGAACAGCCGCTACAATACCTTGCTTCAATTACAAAAAGGGAAGAAAAAGGTTATACAAGATAGAACCATTTACGAAGATGCTTTTATTTTTGCGCCTAATTTACACAGCATGGGTTTGATGAGTACACGCGATTTCGAAACTTATCAAAAAATGTTCGAGTCGTTAAGTCAAACAGTTAAAGCGCCTGATTTGTTGGTTTATTTACGTGCATCTATCCCAAGTTTAGTAACCAACATACAAAAACGCGGAAGAGATTATGAAGACAGTATTAGACTTGATTACCTTAGACGCTTAAATGAGCGTTACGAGGCTTGGATTAGCAACTACAAACACAAGTTGTTGATTATAGATGTAGATAATTTAAATTTTGCCGACAAGCCAGAAGATTTAGGTGCAATCATCAGTAAAATAGACGCTGAGATCAACGGATTATTTTAATTATAAGTAATTACAAAAAAAGAGACTGCTTCACAAGAAACAGTCTCTTTTTTTATGCTTTATACAAAACACATTTTAGTGTTTGTGATCAGGACCAAACACTTCGGCACGGTGGCCAAAATGATGAGCAAATTCTCTAATCTCAGCAGCAATCTCACTATTATTGGTTGCGCGTTCGTAGGTATCTCCTAAGGTTGATAGTGTTTGAAACATGAACAAATTCATCTCTTCCACATTCATTTCTTTTGTCCATAAGTCTATACGCAACGCATTTTGTTGTAACCCATCCCAAAGGCTTAAAACAATGGCTTTTGCCACTTGTTTTCCATCCACATCTGCATCATCAGCGTTCCATTCTATTTCTACAGGAAGATTTTCTTTATCTAGTGAAACCTTAAAGTTAATGTTCGATGTTTTAACTATTTCGTTTGTTTGATTGTTTGACATGCTATTAAAATTAATTTGTTTACAAAGGTAAGTGAAGATTTTATTGTTGTAATAATACACCTGAAAAATAATGACAAAGCATCATTGATATTAGTTTTCAAACAAGAGCAATCAAGCATTTAAATGCTTTCCTTGAGTCTAACCAAAAAAGATTTTACATCGTTTAGTTTTGCAATTACCCCTGCCCTACCTTCAGCATACTGGTCTTTACGCAATGCATCCTTCGCACCTTCTAATGTATATCCTTTTTGCTTTACCAAATAATGAATATACTTAATTAACTCAATAGCCTTTGCGTCATATTTCCTGGTTCCTTTTTCTGTTTTTAATGGCTTTAAAACAGGAAATTCCTTCTCCCAAAAACGAACGAGTGAGGTGGCCTCACCTATCATAGCTGCAACTTCGCCTATGGTAAAATATTTTTTATCAATTATATCTGTCATTGTTTGTGTTTAGTTCGCCTATTGACCAAAACTCACCACCCTAATTAAATTAAGTAATATCTTTAAGATATAACTAGTCAAACGATTGTGTCGGACGTTCTGCAATTTCACGCATGGCAGCATAATCCGTTTCCGTTAAGTCGTTAAAGAAATAATTAATCGGATTAATTTTATTTCCATTTTTAATTACCTCGTAATGCAAATGTGGGCCCGAAGATAAACCTGTATTACCTACGTAACCTATCAATTGGCCACGTTTAACGCGCTCACCCATGCGTACCTTGCTTTTATACATGTGCGCATATAGTGTCTTATAGCCAAACCCATGATCAATCACCACATGATTTCCATAACCACTAACCCCGTTGGGTGCAGGTACAATTCTGCCATTACCTGTAGCATAAATTGGGGTACCAGTTGGCGCTGTAAAATCAATACCACTATGCATCTTATAAGTTTTGTAAATGGGGTGCAAGCGATAACCAAAACCTGATGCCATACTGCGAAGTTTTTTATTGCTTACCGGCTGAATAGCTGGAATTGAAGCCAAAAAATCTGTCTTATTTTCAGCTAACTTAGCCAATTGTTCCATCGATTTGGTTTGAATAGTTACTTGTTCTGCTAAGGCATCAACACGTTGACTTAAAGCCTTCAAACTCTCGCTATTGGCAAAACCTTCCAAATCTTTATAATCGTTAACACTTGCCTTTCGGGTGTTGTAATTAATAGGATCAGCCTCAAAAATTGCACGATAAATACTTGCATCTCTTTCTTTTAACTCACCAATTGAGGCATATAACTTGTCTACTTTCTTATTAAGTACCTTAGCCTGAAGCTCGTAATTCTCCAATTCACGCTTAAGTATTTTCTCTTTAGGCGAATCAATATAATAATACGCAACCAACAGCAAACTTGCACCAGCCACTATACTGGCACTTAAAAAGCCAAACACGCGCAGCGCTAAGGTGCGCACACTTATTCTAGCTTTCTCAAAATCTAAGCTATGTGGATTGTAAAAGTATTTTATTTTTGCCATCCTAAATTGTTAGTGGAAACTTAAATATGCATCCTTTTTTGTAACATGCAGAAAACAAAAATAACCATTACACTTTTTAAATCAACCATAAATAAAACAAGTAGCTGATATAAAGATACATGACAAGCGCACAGATAAGACAACAGTTCCTCGATTTTTTTGCTGCCAAAGGGCACCAAATTGTACCATCGGCTCCTATCGTTGTAAAAAACGATCCTACATTAATGTTTACGAATGCGGGTATGAATCAGTTTAAAGACTGGTTTTTAGGCAATGAAACACCTAAATACAAACGTGTGGTTGATACACAGAAGTGTTTGCGCGTAAGTGGTAAGCATAACGATTTAGAAGAAGTAGGTGTTGATACCTATCATCATACGATGTTTGAAATGCTGGGTAATTGGAGTTTTGGCGATTATTTTAAAAAAGAAGCCATTGAGTGGGCTTGGGAATTATTAACGGAAGTATATAAATTACCCAAAGACCGATTGTATGTTACCGTATTTGAAGGAGATACCAAAGAAGGCCTTGCATTTGATCAAGAAGCATTTGATAATTGGAAACTTTGGATTGATGAAAAACGCATTTTAAACGGCAACAAAAAAGATAATTTCTGGGAAATGGGTGATACAGGACCATGCGGACCATGCTCAGAAATACATGTGGATTTGCGCACTGATGAAGAACGTAATGCTGTTAGCGGTGCTACTCTGGTAAATAACGACCACCCGCAAGTTATAGAAATTTGGAATAACGTGTTTATGGAATTTAACCGTAAAGCAGATGGTTCGCTAGAAAAACTACCTGCACAACACGTAGATACAGGAATGGGCTTTGAACGGTTGGTTCGCGCCATTGAAGGTAAATCATCGAACTATGATACTGATGTATTTGTTCCCTCTATTGAGTTTATTGAAAAACACTCAGGCATTAAATATAATTTTAGCGACAGCAAGCAAGATATTGCCATGCGTGTAATGGCTGATCATATTCGTGCCATTAGTTTTGCAATTGCCGATGGACAATTGCCAAGCAATACGGGTGCGGGTTATGTTATTAGAAGGATTTTACGTAGAGCAGTGCGTTACCAGTACCAATTTTTAAATTTAAAAGAACCATTTTTATGTAAACTGGTAGAAAATGTAATTGTAGATAGCTTTAAAAATGTATTCCCCGAATTGCATCAACAAAAAGAATTTGTGGTAAAGGTAATTAGAGAGGAAGAAGTGAGTTTTTTGAAGACATTAGAAAATGGCATTAAAAAGCTTGACGGAATAAAAGAACTTGATGGAAAAGTGGTTTTTGAACTTTATGATACATTCGGATTCCCATTAGATTTAACAAAACTGATTGCTTCTGAAAGAGGTCTTAAAGTGGATGAAGCGGGATTCGAGCAGGAGCTGTTGCAGCAGAAAGACCGTAGCCGTAAAGCTACTGAATTAACAACAGATGATTGGGTGCTGATTGGAGAAGAACAACCTACCCTTTTTTTAGGTTATGATGTTACTGAGGCGGAAATCAAAATTATAAAATACCGCAAAGTAAAAGCTAAAGGAAAAGAGAGTTATCAATTGGTATTCAACCAAACACCTTTTTACCCAGAAGGTGGCGGACAAGTTGGTGATACTGGAAAAATTAAAAATGCAAATTTTGAAATCTTAATTATAGATACAAAAAAGGAAAACAACCTAATTATACATTTTGTTGAAGAACTACCAGAAGGCTTTGATGGCAACTATACAGCAACAGTAGATGTGGAAAAACGAAAATTAACCGAAGCCAATCATAGTGCTACACACTTATTACATGCAGCTTTGCGTAGTGTATTAGGCAAACATGTACAACAAAAAGGAAGTTTGGTAAACAGCGAATATTTACGTTTTGATTTCTCGCATTTCTCTGCCATGACTGGCGAAGAAATAGC
>CALPIR020000209.1 GCA_943323675.2 Chitinophaga pinensis
GAAGGCATTCCCAACCACTGTGTCTCCCAGCCCCTGTGGTTCAACTTAAATACCCGCCCTTCTCGATACAATTACCCCAACGCATACCCATTGCTGTAATCACTCGAAGAGGCTGATGCACTGAGGTTCAACTCTTCTCCTTCCAACTTCTTACTTCTAGTATTATTTCCTACCTTTGAGTTTCATTCTAACTCTACTTTATCCTTTTGATATACATCACCCACGATATAGATTGGCTTAATCCATTACATCCATACTCCGTAATAAAAACATTTACGCATGGTAAAAAGTGGATCAAGCCTGCGCAATTATTTAATAGGAATCTTTTTATTGAGGGCATAGAACAATTATTACAATTTAACCAAAACCGAAACACTAAATCTATTTGGCTCATCGGTGCACATGATAAACATACATTTTATCATAAAGGTCTTCGTTACCGTTTTGGTAATCGCGCTTACAACAACACACTTTCCATATTAAAGGAATCACAAGTTGTGTTTGGCCTTCACAGCGTTTCATCAGAATCAATCAGTCAACAATGCGATCGCCTTACAAATGTAATAGGTAAGCCAATAGACTACCACCGTAGTCATTATTTAAATTTCAACCCCACATCACTATATCCGCAGCTTAAAAAATCGTCTATTAAAACTGATTTTAGCACTGGTTTATCTCGCAACATATACCTTCCTAAACATACCCCTCCTATTGAGGGTATATCAATAACTCCCACCATTTTATTCGACAATGTTTTTTTCTTTCAACCACCGGAGAAAGTCTTTGAACAATTCAAACAAACCTTACATGATGCAAAAGCTGAACAACGTGATGTAGCCGTTCTTTTTCATCCTGAAAACTTCATCATCAATCCTGCGTTGTGGGAGTATTATGAAGAGGTGTTGCGGTTGGTGAGGGAGAGTTAAACACCCTCCTCTTATCCTCCTTCGAAGGAGGACGATCACTTTTCGTTTAACCACGTACATCAATCCTAAAACTACAGGAGAATCAATTCTTGGAAATCGATTCTCAATTTAAAGATAAACAAGCGCTCCTCTTCGAAGAGGAGTTGGAGGAGATGTTTTGAAAGATCAACCATTACATGCTACCCACCTTCAATTAAGTGGCTGAAGATGGTACTCTACTTAATTCCATATTTTTTATACATTTGACCACATGAGTAAATCAAAACAAAGCCAACTATACACTTTAATCACGGTGTTTTTTTTCTGGGGATTTATAGCTGCATCTAATGGTATATTTATACCGTTTTGCAAACAACATTTCAGCTTAACACAATTTCAAAGTCAGTTAGTAGATTTAACTTTTTATGGTGGTTACTTTATTGGATCGGTGCTATTATTTGTATACTCACGTCTAAATGGCAACGACTTATTAAACCGAATAGGATATAAAAAAGGAATTATTCTAGGCTTGTTTATTTCAACAATTGGAGCACTAGCTATCATACCTTCTGTAAATGCGGGTTCGTTTGGTTTTATATTAACTTCTTTTTTTATCGTTGCTTTAGGATTTAGTTTACAACAAACATCAGCACAACCTTATGCAGTAAGTTTAGGTACGCCTGAAACTGGCGCACACCGATTAAACCTTGCCGGTGGAATTAATTCATTAGGAACAACTCTTGGACCCATTATTGTCAGTTATCTATTATTCGGCCAAATATCAGGCGATGGTTCAGCATCAATTACGTCTGTAAATCAATTATATTTAATTGTAGCCGCACTATTTACAGCAATGATGCTATTTTTCTATTTTACCGGTACTGATCACACTCCTATTAAAAGTGAATCGAAAGAGCAAGATTTTGGAGCATTAAAATACCCACAACTTACCCTAGGGATGTTAGCCATATTTTTATATGTAGGAGTTGAAGTAACCATACAAAGTAATATGGGGGCTTTATTAAAATTACCTGAATTTGGTGGTTACAACGAATCTCAATTGGCACCCTTTATCTCTTTATATTGGGGAAGTTTAATGATTGGCCGATGGACTGGCGCTGTCAGTGCATTCGGGTTACAAAAACTTACGAAACAAGTTTTAAGTGTTGTGGTTCCTTTTTTAGCATTTGGATTAATCTTATTGGTAAATAAACTAAATGGTCACGACATCAGTAACATGTATATTTATGCACTTCCCATTTTAGTGATGATCATCATCAATTGGTTATCGGCCGAAAAACAAGCTTTATCGCTTACGTTATTTAGTTTGTTGGGATTGATGGCTATGTTGATGGGTATATTTACCACTGGACAAACAGCTATGTATGCATTTATAAGCGGAGGATTAGCCTGTTCTGTATTATGGCCTTGTATTTTCAGTCTTGCAATCTCTGGTTTAGGCAAATATACTGGGCAAGGTTCTGCCTTTTTAATTATGATGATTGTTGGTGGCGCTATTATTCCCCCATTACAAGGCGTTTTGGCGGATTTACCGGCAATTGGTATTCACGGAAGTTATTGGATTGCTGTTTTGTGTTTTGGTTATTTGGCTTTTTATGGTAAAAAAGTGCAACAAATTTTGCAAAAACAAGGCATCGACAGCATTAATGTGGAAGGATCTAATCATTAGCAACCTGCGCCCATGCTGGGCTTGTGCATTATTTTAGTGTTAAGTAGCTGCTAAGTTGCAGATAATACATTTTATTTAGCTACTTTTGCACCCATTTAAAAGTGCACATGCAGAATATCAGAAACATAGCAATTATTGCCCACGTTGACCACGGTAAAACTACACTGGTTGACAAAATCATTCATCAAACACAAATTTTTCGCGAGAACCAACAAACCGGTGATTTAATTCTTGATAACAATGATTTAGAGCGCGAGCGTGGTATTACCATTCTTGCAAAAAACATTTCAGTTAATTACAAAGGAACAAAAATCAACATTATTGATACCCCTGGTCACGCGGATTTTGGTGGTGAAGTAGAGCGTGTATTGAACATGGCTGATGGTGTGTTGTTATTGGTTGATGCTTTTGAAGGCCCAATGCCTCAAACACGTTTTGTGTTACAAAAAGCATTAAGCTTAGGAAAAAAGCCAATCGTAGTAATTAATAAAGTAGATAAGCCAAATTGTCGTCCGGATGAAATCCATGACCAAGTTTTTGATTTGTTCTTTAACCTTGATGCAACTGAAGAACAGTTAAACTTCCATACCATTTATGGCAGTTCTAAGCAAGGTTGGATGGGTCGCGATTGGAAAAATCCGACAACAGATTTCACTACATTATTAGATGATATTCTAACAGAAATTCCTGAACCACATGTGGAAGAAGGGAATCTTCAAATGCAAATCACCTCATTAGATTATTCATCATTTACAGGTCGTATTGCTATTGGTCGTATCCTTCGTGGTAACATCAAAGTAAATCAACCTATAAGTTTAGTTAAACGCGATGGTTCAATACAAAAATCACGTGTTAAAGAACTATACACTTTTGAAGGTTTAGGTAAAATGAAGGTGGAAGAAGCCTTTGCAGGAGATATTTGTGCTGTTATGGGTATTGAAGGCTTTGAAATTGGTGACACTGTTGCTGATTTTGAAAACCCTGAAGGTTTAACTCCTATTAACATTGATGAACCAACAATGAACATGTTGTTCTGTATCAATAACTCACCATTCTTTGGCAAGGAAGGTAAATTTGTTACTTCACGACATTTACGTGATCGTTTATTTAAAGAACTAGAAAAAAACTTAGCACTGCGTGTTGAAGAAACAGGTGCTGCCGATTCATATTTAGTATACGGCCGTGGTATTCTACACTTATCGGTTTTAATTGAAACAATGAGACGTGAAGGTTACGAACTTCAAATTGGCCAGCCGCAAGTTATTGTAAAAGAAATTGATGGCGTTAAGTGCGAGCCAATAGAAATCCTAACTGTAGACGTGCCTGAAACATCATCTGGAAAGGTGATTGAATTAGTTAGTCAACGTAAAGGCGATATGCTTGTCATGGTTCCTAAGGGCGACTTAATCCATTTAGAATTTGAAATACCATCAAGAGGTATAATCGGGTTACGTAACAACGTGTTAACGGCTACTGCTGGTGAGGCTATTATGGCTCATCGTTTTAAAGCATTTGAGCCTTGGAAAGGTCCGATCCCAAGCCGTTTGGCAGGTGTAATGATTAGTGGTGAACAAGGAACTGCAATCGCTTATTCTATTGATAAACTACAAGATCGTGGTAATTTCTTTGTTGAAGCAGGAGATCAAATATACATGGGTCAGATTATTGGCGAAAACAACCGTCAAGACGACTTAGTGGTAAACATCACCAAAGAGAAAAAATTAACCAACATGCGTGCTTCAGGTTCAGATGATAAAACGCGTATTGCGCCAAAAATCAACATGAGCTTAGAAGAATGTATGGAATA
>CALPIR020000210.1 GCA_943323675.2 Chitinophaga pinensis
AACTTTCTTTTGCTGTGGGTTGGCAGTACCTTTTATATGCCAGCTTTGGTTAAAGTTTTCTGCTATTAAAGTATCTTTAAAGCTGCTTACATTAATAACCGATTCCAACTGTTCATCATCCAATATCATTTGTTGCATGCTAAAAGCAACATGCTGTTTGTGGTCGATAATATTTAAAGCAACATTATTTATACTTACATCACTTGGTATAAAATTAAGAACCCTGCTGATAAGTTTATATGCCGTTTTAGCTAGATTACGAGAAGTTACCTTGGTTTCTGATGGAACAGTCTCAGACTTATCTTTATTCTGTAAAAAGGCATCAAAATTTCGGCCTCGTTCATCACTAACTAAGTTTACAAAACCATCATCTATTTTTAAATCATCAAGCCTAAAATCTAAAAACAATGCATAACCAATTTTTATTCCCGTTTCAATATTAGCTATACGTAAAATACTATCATGATTAAAAGGAACTAAGCTCACGCCACTAAGTTTTACACTTGCAATACCTGTAAAACCTGCTTCCTGCACAGTAAATATAGTTGAGTAATCGTTTTTTAATTTACCGCTTACCTTAGCTAAGGCTTTATGCAAAAGCATATTTCTAAAGCTAAAAAAGGCAACAATGGCCAATAACAAAAAAACACTGGTTATTTTAACCAGTGTTAGAAAAATATATTTTATGCGATGTAAATTAATCACCCGATGCGAATCATTTTTTAGATAAAAATAACAATAAATAACGGCACAAAATTAAACGTGCATTACCTCTGCTTCTTTTGCCGCAGTTAATTCATCTATTTTTTTGCTGTAGGCATCAGTAATTTTTTGTACTTGGGTTTCGCCCCCTTTTGCCTCATCTTCAGGTAAACCATCTTTTTGCAAACGTTTAATGTTTTCGTTAGCGTCCTTACGCAAGGTGCGTCCCGTAATTTTGGCATTCTCTGCTTCCCCTTTTACCTTTTTCACAATTTCTCTTCTGCGTTCTTCGGTTAATGGCGGTAAAATACAACGAATCATGGTACCATCATTGCTAGGATTAAAACCTAAGTTAGAAATAATAATCCCTTTTTCTATGGCCTGTAACATGCTTTTTTCCCATGGCTGAATAGCTAAGGTTTTAGCATCAGGCGTGTTTACGTTAGCCACTTGACTTAAAGGAACTAAACTTCCATAGTAATCAACCTTTACTGCATCAAGCATGCTTGGGTGTGCCTTACCAGCACGTATTTTACTAAACTCATTCGCTGCATGGTCAATTGCCTTATCCATGGCGTCTTTTAATTGGTCAAGTACTTGTTTTAAACGTGGATCGCTCATATCAAAAAAATTAAATTATTTAAATTAGCTTACTAATGTGCCTACACCTTCGCCTGCACAAACTCTTAAAAAGTTACCATCTTTGTTCATGTCAAACACCACAATAGGCAATTTATTTTCTTGGCATAACGTAATTGCTGTCAAGTCCATTACGTTTAAGCCTTTTTCATACACCTCACTATAGCTTACTTGCTCGTATCGAGTTGCGGTGGCATCTTTCTCTGGGTCGGCAGTATAAATACCATCAACACGAGTACCTTTTAATACCAGGTTCGCTTCAATTTCTACTGCACGTAAACTTGCCGCAGTATCTGTGGTAAAATAGGGGTTACCTGTACCCGCTCCAAATATAACAACTCTTCCTTTTTCTAAGTGACGCATTGCACGTCTGCGAATAAATGGTTCACAAATTTGCTCCATTTTAATGGCACTTTGTAAACGGGTTTTAATACCTGCTTTTTCTAATGCACCTTGTAAAGCCATAGCATTTATAACTGTTGCTAACATGCCCATGTAATCGCCTTGTGCCCTATCAACAATACCTCCCGAAACACCTTGTACTCCTCTAAAAATATTACCCCCGCCAATAACAATGGCAACTTGTACGCCTTGGTCAATAACTTGTTTAATGTCGGCAGCGTATTTTTCTAAAATTTTTGGGTCAATACCATATTGCAACGAACCCATTAGCGACTCGCCACTTAACTTGAGAAGAACTCTTTTGTATTTCATCTGTGTATTGTAAAAATGCGTCTGCAATTTGCACTATTTACAGCTATTCAGCAAATTTTCTTATGGTTAATCTGGGTGTAAAACCAATCGCTTAATTTTTTAGGGATATGTAGCACGTCCTTAGCTAGAAATTGTTACTAAAATCGTATTGCTCACATCCAATAAGTGTAAAGTGAGGTTGATTGGTTATTTAAGAAGAGTACACCACAAATAATACCACAACTTTACCTATCATAAAATCAACATACTACACCGTTTCTTTCGAATAAGAATGGTGTTAACTACCTGTCAACCTTTACTAATTAAAGTTGTAAATTTAGCCTAATTAATGTTTAGCTTTTAATAGATTTAAATATAGGGTTACATATGGTTAATAAATAATTTCTTGATAGAAATATCATTTTCCAATGTGGTTTTTGTCAATCAATGGTATCAATTGGGCAGAGCATGTAGGGTTTTTATTGATTAATTCGGGTAAAAGTAGAACTTTGCTTCCCTAAAGTTTATTCACATGTTTATTCAACAACTGTACACCAGCTGTTTAGCGCAAGCAGCTTATTATATAGAAAGTAACGGAGAAGTTGCCATCATAGATCCATTAAGAGATTATGAGTCATATTTGGCTATGGCAAAGGAGCGTGGCGCCAACATAAAATACATTTTCGAAACACATTTTCATGCAGATTTTGTTAGCGGTCATATTGATTTGGCTGATAGAACTGGTGCAAAAATAGTGTATGGTCCTACTACAAAAACCAATTACCCGGTGCATGTAGCCAAAGATGGTGAATCTTTGAAATTAGGTAACCTAACCATTAAGGTTTTGCACACTCCTGGTCATACACCAGAGAGCAGCTGCTTTTTATTGGTTGATGAAAATGATAAAGACCATTGCGTGTTTACCGGGGATACGTTATTTGTGGGCGATGTAGGAAGACCTGACCTGTTGGATGGCTTAATGACAAAAGAGGAGTTGGCAGGGATGATGTACGACTCATTACAAAATAAATTATTGACTTTATCAGATGATGTATTGGTATATCCTGCGCACGGTGCAGGAAGTGCTTGTGGTAAAAATATTGGTAAGGAAACTTTCAGCACCATTGGTGAACAACGCACTAATAATTATGCGCTACAACCTATGACTAAAGCTCAATTTACTGTTGCGGTTACTGATGGAATTCAACCTGCACCAGCTTACTTTTTTAAAGATGCAAAATTAAACAAACAAGGATACGCTAAGTTTGATGAGGTGTTGAGCAAAGCGCTCATGCCTCTAAATGTATCTGAGTTAGAATCGGAAATTAAAAACGGAACAACTATTGTTGACACTAGAAACCCAGATTTATTTGAACTTGGCTTTATCACAGGTTCGTTAAACTTTGGTTTAAATGGACAGTATGCTATTTGGGCTGCCACGATATTAGATATTGACTCACCTATTGTTTTAGTTACTGAACCAGGAAAAGAGCAGGAGAGTGCGGAGCGTTTAACACGTGTAGGTTTTGATAATATAAAAGGATTTTTAAATGGCGGTTTTGAAGCGTGGTTAGATGCTGAGAAACGCTATGATATGGTTATCTCTATTGATGATGAAGAGTTTGAATTGGATGTAAAACATGCAGAAGTTGGTGTGTTGGATGTACGCAAGCCTGGTGAGTTTAATGAACTTCATGTGGACTCAGCCCAACATTTTTCATTGGATAAAATTGTAGAGAATACCAAAAATTTAGACCCCAACAAAGAGTATTTAGTGCATTGTGCAGGTGGTTATCGTAGTATGATTGCCGTTAGTTATTTAAAAGCACATGGCATTAAAAATGTAAAAAATGTGTGGGGTGGTTTTGGTAAAATAAAAGAGCGTGGCGGGTTAAAATATGTGAGCAGCGTGATAGGAAATGCTTAATGTTGAGTTATGAATATTGAATAAGGTGTATACCTTCACGATTCACTTTATATTTCATTACGATGTTGGGGTATTCTTGTTTAGTTTTTGAAATTCAAAACACTATAAAGTATTAAGTGGCCGTATCGAGATGTTGTAACATTTCCTTTCTCTATAACACCCAATTACCCTGATCACTTGCAGCAATTGAGATTACAAATATTCATTTATAAAACTTTTTTTACTTTTTACCGCAGAGGTAAATGAGTTTTTCGCAGAGTTAAATAGGGTGCAAAGTATACCGCTTCTGAGTAAAGGAGTTTGCTTCGCAAAGTATAAGCCTGCTCGAGTTCGCTTTGCAT
>CALPIR020000211.1 GCA_943323675.2 Chitinophaga pinensis
CCTTACTAGTTACTAATTGCAAATTTGGTTAAAAATAACTAAGTATTAATATGGCGGGATAGCTCAGATGGTTAGAGCGTAGGATTCATAACCCTAAGGTCGGCAGTTCGATTCTGCTTCCCGCTACTAATAAAAAAGGTCGTTCATGTGAACGACCTTTTTTTGTGTGCTATTTGACTGTTTTTTAAACATTATATTCAGCTATTTAATAAATATTACTATTTTATTTATTACACATCAAAAATTTATCCTTAAGCGTTAAGCTCAATAATATTTGTTTCAACTTTTGATTTAGAAACACCGCTTAATTCATTAGAATTCACTAGAAACCAAACACCATAATTAATAAAGGGTAATAATTAACATTTAAAACTTGAATTTATAGGCATTGTATTTAATCCCATTATTAGCTTTTGATTGTCTTTACATAACAAAATACGTAAAGAGATTAAACCAAAACTTCAACAAGAATTTATTACAATAAACGAAACACGAAATCGCTGACTAATGTAACCTTTAAAAATATGAATAATTTTAGCACAAAATATTTCCTCTTTTCAATGATTTAGTGATACCAACCTAAACATTTAGAATACTTTGCAAGCTAAATAAGGGAAAAACTATAAAAAGACTTAAATTGAAATTATTAATAAAAAAAATAACATGCCAGCTTCCATAGAAGTTACTACCAATGAAAAGACGTGGTTAAAAAAAATGATAGAAGAGAAGTATCAGCTTAATATATCAGATAGTTATTCATGTAAAAAACTCAGTGAATTAATATCAGAAAAGGCACTTTTAGATATTAATTACAACACGATTAGAAGAGTATTTAGTGTGGTCCAATCTAAAAGTAAGCCATCCACTTACACTTTAAATACACTTGCAAAATCAATCGATTTTAAAGACTTCTCAGACTTCAAAAAATATATTTACAAATTTGAAAAAGATATTTTTAATGAATTAATTCATTTAAGTTTTGAACGTAAAAATATCAATCATCAGAAGCTGATCGAACTTGTACAAGATTTAAATTCTCCCAATTGGGAACAGGTTTATCAACTAAAAACTGTGATAGATTTATGTATTGAAATAAAAGATTTTCACTTTTTAAAACAAGTTCTTCATTTACATTATGATGAAAAAAACGAAGCGTTTTTAGAGAAATTCACAGTGTGTTTTCAAAAGTTATATTTTGAAGCTAAAAACAAAAATACGCTTTTGAATAATTTCATAATAGAAAATATTGCTACTTCAGAAATTTTACAGCGAATATTATTACAAATATATGTCAGTGAAGATTATTTAAATGATTTTTGGGGAGATTGGCTGGAAGCAGCTTCAGTTGGATTAGTATACGATATGGAGGCATTTAGAAACATACTTTTGTGTCAAAAGAAATTTAATTTAAACCTTTTTGATGAGGCCAAAGAATTGCTAATAAGAGCAGAAAATTCTATTTCGGGTGACGAACAAAATATACATCCAATATTATTAGGTAGAATAGCAGCATGGGAAAAGATATTAAATTCCAACTTTCAAGATCCTCCTTTATATTTTAAAAACATTTCGAATTGTTTTAATCAAGCTTGTTATTTTATTTTTTATTATAGACTAATAGTCATGTATCATAAAAATGATTTCCAAAAAGGAATTATGGAGTCTATTGATTTAAATAAATTACCTCCTAATTTAGGTGCTTTTGATAAAAGACTATTGAATAAATTTTACCTAACATCTGCGCTGTATTACCATCATTTATCTGAATTTGAAAAAGCTAAATCGGACTTGTTAAAATTTGATCAAAACAGGTTAGATGTTTGGGAGGTAAATTGGTTTGATAAAAAATTTAAGATATTAAATGAAATATATAATTAATTAAAGGTAGTTGTAATTGTTCTGTTGTATGCCATTATTTTTTTTGCAAAAACATCCTTAATAAAAAAGCAATTAGTTTAAATTCATTTATATAGTTTGTTGCATTTCTTACTCATTATTTAAAGTTTCCAATCAAAAAAATGGAGCCCTTCCATTTGCTTTAACTTTAGAATTAACCATTACTTGTTTTGAGTAATATAAATTCCTTTAGGTATACCTTTTAAAAGGTTACGTTATGTACAATTAAAATTTTAATTTAAAGAATGGAAACTGTTTTATTTATATCAATAGCCATTTTTTTAGCTGAATTTCAATAAGCCTATCCACAGGTTTTTTTGAATTTAGTTCAAATCATTTGTACTCATTTGTACTTAATATGTTGTTTTCAGTTTGAGTATCATTGCACAATTACAAGAGATCTTATTAACTTTTAAATGAAAAAAATAATTATACTATTATGCATCGGCATTACAACTGCTAAAGCGCAACAATCAAACAATACTTCAGGAGGTAATGCCACTGGAACTGGTGGATCAATTAGTTATTCGGTTGGGCAAATGAGTTACACCACCAACACAGGAACAAGTGGTTCAGCATCTGCAGGTGTGCAACAGCCCTATGAAATTTCTACCGTTACCGGTTTGGTTGATTCAAAAGAATTAAAAATTCAATTGTCTGCTTTTCCTAACCCAACATTCGATAATTTAATTTTGAAGGTAGAAAGTAACATAACAAAAAGTTTGAGTTACCAATTATTTGATTTGAATGGAAAACTACTTGCAGCGCAAAAATTAGAGGGAGGTGAAACGAAAGTAGCCATGAATCATTACGCAGCAGCAACTTATTTCTTGAAAATTTTAGATAATAACAACAATATAAAAACTTTTAAAATCATAAAAAAATAAACCTATGAGAATTATACTAACAATCATCATTGCAATCATTTTTAGCTCCGCATTATTTGCGCAAGCACCTCAAAAAATGAGCTATCAAGCAGTAATCAGAAATAGTTCCAATACCTTAGTTGTATCCAAAAGTATTGGTATGCAAACAAGTATTTTACAAGGTTCTGCAACAGGAACAGCTGTTTATGTTGAAAAACAGTCTCCAACAACAAATGCCAATGGCTTGGTGAGTATTGAAATTGGAACAGGAACTTTAGTAAGTGGTTCAATGAATACGATTAATTGGGCTAATGGTCCATACTTTATTAAAACAGAAACCGATGTAAACGGAGGTTCTAACTACACCATTACCGGAACAAGCGAATTATTGAGCGTGCCTTATGCGTTATTTGCTGCCAATAGTGCTCCTGGCCCTCAAGGAACACAAGGTATTCAAGGTATAAAAGGCGATTCTGGAGCGAGGGGATTAACAGGCACACAAGGTATCCAAGGTTTACAAGGTATACAAGGAATAAAAGGCGATAGTGGAGCAAGAGGATTAACAGGCACACAAGGTATCCAAGGAATAAAGGGCGATTCAGGTATAAATGGAGCAGTAAATGCTTGGGGATTATTGGGAAGTTCAGGAACAATTGATAACATTAATTTTATTGGGACAACCAATAATGTTCCTTTTAACATTAGGGTTAATAACCAAAAAGCAGGACGAATAGATCCAGTACTTAGAAATGCCTTTTATGGTTATCAAGCAGGTGCTTTAAATACCACCGGCAATAGGAATACAGCTATGGGTGATTCTGCATTGTATGCAAATACAACTGGATATGTTAATTCAGCAATTGGTAAAAATGCATTACAATTTAATACCACAGGTTACGCCAATACTGCAATTGGTTTTAAATCTTTAAACTCAAATACCATTGGCAATTGGAATACTGCAAATGGTGTTTCTGCATTGTCGTTGAACACTACGGGAAGTTTCAATACTGCTATTGGTGCAAATACTTTATGGAATAATACAATTGGTTCAAACAATACTGCAATTGGAGAAGAGGCAATGTCCTTGAATACTACGGGATCTTTTAACACAGCAACTGGAGTTGTTGCTTTAAATAGTAACACAACTGGCAGTTATAATACGGCAAACGGTAATGGAGCACTATATGCCAATACCACTGGTTTTAGCAATACAGCAGTTGGCTTTTTGTCATTGAATTCAACTACTACAGGAAATTCAAATACAGCTGTAGGTGATTCTGCATTATTTTCAAACACTACTGCCTTTGCCAATACAGCAATTGGTAAAAATGCTTTAAAAGCTAATACAACTGGAACTAGTAATACAGCAACCGGATTTAACGCATTGTTGTCAAACACTACGGGTGTTTCAAATACTGCTGTTGGACTTGCAGCATTAAGAAATAACACCACAGGTTACTATAATACTGCAATTGGTAGAAATGCAATAGTAGCA
>CALPIR020000212.1 GCA_943323675.2 Chitinophaga pinensis
CTGGACTATCTTAGGTAACAATGGATCTTCTCCTTCTGCTAAGTTACTAGCTGCAATTGAAGCAGATTTAGGTGGAATGGATAAATTTAAAGAAGACTTTAACAAAGCTGCAACAACTCGTTTTGGTAGTGGTTGGGCTTGGTTATGTGTTGAAGGTGGTAAGCTAAAAATTTGTTCAACTCCCAATCAAGATAATCCATTAATGGATGTTGTTACAGATTGTAATGGTACGCCAATTCTAGGCTTAGATGTTTGGGAACATGCATACTATTTACATTACCAAAATCGTAGACCTGATTATTGTTCAGCATTTTGGAACATCATTAATTGGGATGAAGTAAGTCGCAGATACGAATCAGCTCTTTAAATACCATCAACCATGTGTACAGAGCATATATCGTGCACACAATTATTTTATTATGCAAAATGTAATTAACATTCGTGAGATTGAGCTAATACCATCGGCCGAAGGTGTAAAAATATTCGACTATGATGTATTAACACGTGAAGAGGACAAACGTGTTAGGCGTGTTGCTTTGGATAAAGCAGCTACGCTTTCAAAAGTATCAGGCCGTAAAGCAAATATTGTGTTAAAAACACCTGCAGGGTACAAACGTATTCAAACATTAGTTCAAGGAGTTGATGCAACTTCTGCGTGGATCGATAATGGAATTGTTATTCCATTAATGGCTATTTACGCGGTTGACATTGTGTAAGTTTATACAACAACAATTTTTAAAATAGGGGGTAATACCCCTGTTTTATTATTTGCAAAGTTGTGCACACGTTTGGTTGTTGCCTTTAAATAGACATTCTGATCAGTTGTTCAAAATAAAAATAATGTTGTTTTACGCTAAGATTAGGGAGTAAAAAAAGCCAGACATGTTTACATGTCTGGCTTTTTAATGTTATGTCTAAATTTTACTTTTTCACTCCACCGTAACAGATTTTGCCAAGTTTCTTGGTTGATCTACATTACATCCACGCATTACTGCAATATGGTACGACAATAATTGAAGTGGTACACTGGCTATTAAAGGTAACATAGCCTCTTCACAATGTGGTATATAAATTACATGGTCAGCATGTTGTCTAATGTGCTCGTCACCTTCTGTTGCAATAGCAATTACCCGTCCTTTACGTGCTCTTACTTCTTGAATATTACTGATTACTTTTTCATAATTACTATGCTGTGTGGCTATAATAACAACAGGCATTTCTTCATCAATAAGTGCAATCGGACCATGCTTCATTTCTGCCGCTGGATAACCTTCAGCATGTATGTAGCTTATTTCCTTTAGTTTTAATGCGCCTTCTAAAGCGATAGGGAAACCATATCCACGTCCTAAGTACAATGCATTAGTTGAATGCTGAAAAACAGCCGCAATTTTTTTAATGCTATCATTTAGTTTTAATGCAGTTTCTACTTTAGCAGGAATCGTTTCGAGTTCTATAAGCAACTCCCTTAATCTTTGTGTGCTTATTGAGCCACGTTTTTGCGCTACGGATAGCGCCATTAATATAAGTGCTGTTACCTGAGCTGTAAATGCCTTGGTAGATGCCACGCCTATCTCTGGTCCTGCGTGCGTGTAGGCTCCTGCATCAGTAAAGCGAGGTATTGATGAACCTACTACATTACATACCCCAAATATGGTTGCTCCTTTGCTTTTTGCAAGTTCAAGTGCTGCTAATGTATCAGCTGTTTCACCACTTTGAGATATGGCTATTACAAAATCTGTTTCATCTAATACTGGATTGCGGTATCTGAATTCAGATGCGTATTCAACCTCAACAGGAATTCGTGCAAAGTCTTCGAATAAATATTCTCCAACTAAACCTGCATGCCAACTGGTTCCACATCCAACAATGATAATTCGTTTGATATTTTTTAACTTATCTTCAAATTTATCAATCCCTGCCATGGTAATGGCACCATCATTAATGTGTGTTCTTCCTCGGAATGAATCTAAAATAGAACGTGGCTGCTCATAAATTTCTTTAAGCATAAAATGCTCAAAACCGCCTTTTTCTATACTCTCTAAATTAATTTCAAGTTCTTGTATGTACGGTGTTTTAATGGTATTGTCAATGGTTTTAACCGTTAGGTTATTGTTGTCAATAATCACTAATTCTCCATCGTTAAGATAAACTACGTTGCGGGTGTATTCAACAATGGGTGTTGCATCGCTTGCAATAAAATGTTCGTTTTCTCCTATGCCAACTACCATAGGGCTGCCTTTACGCGCACCAATTAAGTAATTTGGGTTAGATTTAGATAGTATAACAATTGCATAAGCACCAACTACTTGTGTTAACGACATACGGACTGCCTCTTCAAAGCTGACATTATTATTTTGATGCACTTCTTCAATTAAATGAATCAACACTTCTGTATCGGTTTCACTTTTAAAAGTATGTCCACGCTCCATCAACGCTATTTTTAGCGAATGATAGTTCTCAATAATTCCGTTATGTATAATTGCAAATTCGCCACTTTGAGACAAATGAGGATGTGCATTCACATCGTTGGGTGCACCATGGGTGGCCCATCTGGTGTGGCCCATGCCAGTATTTGCATGAAGGTCTTTCCCTTCATTTTCATTTTCTAGGTCAGCTACCTTACCACTCTTTTTATAAATATTTAATGCTTTTTCAGGTGTTAAAAGGGCAACGCCTGCGCTATCATACCCACGGTATTCCAAGCGTTTTAAACCTTTAATAATAATCGGGTAGGCCTCGCGGTGGCCTATATAAGCTACTATTCCACACATATTAACTCAAATTTACTACAAACTTTCGGTTTTCAAAGGTATACTTTCTGTATCTGCTTGTTTTCCCAATGCCTTTAGCAGGTTTTGCGTTTCGGTTAGCAGTTTTTCAAATTCTTCAAATGAAAGTGCTTGTTCGCTATCACTTAATGCTTTTGCCGGGTTAGGATGCACTTCTACTAAAATACCATCAGCACCAATTGCAGCGGCAGCTAAACTTGCTGGTTTAACTCTTAAAGCAGTTCCTGTACCATGGCTAGGGTCAACAATTATTGGTAAATGACTCAACTCTTTTATTAGTGGCACTATGCCAAGATCTAGTATATTTCTACTGCTTGGGTCAAAACTTCTTATTCCCCTTTCGCATAAAATAACCTGCTCATTACCTCCGCTCAAAATATATTCGGCAGCTAGCAACCATTCTACTGTTTTACCTTGGAAACCTCTTTTAAGTAATACAGGTTTATTTATTTTACCCAACTGATCTAGCAGATAGAAGTTATGCATATTTCTACTTCCAACTTGTAAAACATCGGTATACTCCATCACCTCATCAAGCAAGCTATAGTCTAGTATTTCGGTAACAACACCCATGTTATATTTATCGGCTGCTTTACGTAACAGCTGTAAACCTGTCTTACCAAGCCCTCTAAAACTATATGGGGAGGTGCGTGGCTTATAAGCACCGCCACGTAAAAATTTCACACCTAATTTACTCAAGAATTCTGCTGTAGAAAATATTTGATCTTCGTTTTCAACAGAACATGGTCCTGCCATGATATTAAAAATGCCATCACCAATACGATTACTTCCTATGCTAAAGCTGGTTGATTCTTTCCAGATTTTAGAGGCAAGTTTATAAGGAGTATTTATTTGATGGGTACTTTCTATACAAGGAAATTCAGGTAAGTTTTCTATGTTAGACTGTTTAGTAATGACCACAATATGTTGTTGTGGAACTAAATGATAGGCAATATGATGCTCGGTTAAATACTTAACCAAAGCCAACTTATCGGCTTCTACACTATTTTGTTTTAATACAATAATCACGTTACTACTTTATAACAGTGTAAGTAAGTATAAGTTTCACTTTTTGTTGTCCAGGGATACTTCTATCTGTATCTAATATGGCTCTGTTAGCTGCTATGTTATAATCTTCAGGCACAAACAAGTTCAATCCGTAGTTAATATCAACTTTGTTTTTGTTGTATGCGTTCAGCAAATTTTGAACATGACGGTTGATATTAAATGTATATGTACCTTTTGTGGCATCATAGCTTCCTCCATAATAGGTGGCTGATTCGCTGAAGTCGGCAATGTTTTTTCTTCTGCCAAATTCATCCGCATCCCACAAGTTTAATCGGGCTGGTACAGGATAGTTTTGGGTATCTTTTACACTGAATGATATGCGTGCACTATTTACAGCAATTGGTTTGTCGCCAGCTATTTTAGAAAGACTCGGGATTAATATTCTTGTTTTAA
>CALPIR020000213.1 GCA_943323675.2 Chitinophaga pinensis
TTAGCTGTAAAGAGGGAAGTTCTTCATCATCACATTAACACGTGAACTTACGCTAGTTAATATCGATTCATTTTCATGATTCATAATTACCTCATCAATCAACTCTACTATTTCGGCCATATGTTGTTCTTTTAATCCACGCGTGGTAATGGCAGCTGTACCAATACGTATTCCGCTGGTAACAAATGGCGATTTGTCATCAAATGGAACCATATTTTTATTTAAAGTAATGTCTGCTTTTACCAATGCGTTTTCGGCTGCTTTACCACTAATGTTTTTATTTCGTAAGTCAATTAACATTAAATGGTTATCGGTACCGCCACTAATGATCTGGTATCCTTTCTCAACCAATGCTTTTGCCATGGCTTGTGCATTTACCTGCACTTGTTTCATGTAATCTTTATACTCCTGTGTTAATGCCTCACCAAAAGCAATAGCTTTAGCGGCAATAACATGTTCTAAAGGCCCACCTTGTGTGCCCGGAAAAACTGCTGCATCCAATAGTGCACTCATCATCTTTACTTCTCCTTTAGGTGTTTTGTATCCCCATGGATTTTCAAAATCTTTACCCATCATAATAATTCCACCACGTGGTCCGCGCAATGTTTTATGCGTTGTAGATGTTACAATATGGCAATGTGGTAATGGGTTGGTTAGTATGCCCGCAGCAATCATACCTGCAGGATGTGCAATATCAGCTAACAATAATGCACCAACACTGTCTGCAATTTTACGTAAGCGTTCGTAATCCCAATCACGACTGTATGCAGATGCACCACAAATTAGTAGTTTAGGTTTTACTTCAAGTGCTTTAGCTTCAACTTTATCATAATCTATTAGGCCTGTTTCTTTTTCTACACCATAAAAGTTTGGAGCATATAATTTACCCGAAAAGTTAACAGGTGATCCGTGTGTTAGATGTCCTCCGTGAGATAAATCAAACCCTAAAATAGCATCACCAGGATTTAAACAAGCTAGCATAACAGCTGCATTGGCTTGCGCACCACTATGCGGCTGAACGTTTGCCCAAGCTGCTCCAAACAATTCTTTTAACCTATCAATTGCCAATTGCTCTACTTTGTCAACCACCTCACAGCCGCCATAATAACGTTTGCCTGGTAAGCCTTCGGCATATTTATTGGTTAATACGCTACCCATTGCCTCCATTACCTGTTTGGTAACAAAATTTTCTGAAGCAATAAGCTCAATACCGTGTTCTTGACGGTTTAATTCATCGTTAATTAAATCAAAAATTATTGTGTCGCGTTTCATTATTTTATTTTTAGCAGGCGCAATTTAGTATTTCTGCTTGAATGCAAAAGTGAAACCACTAACTTTGACACTTTCTTTTAAAAGAAATTACATTATTTAACTAATCAAATGAAAGCAGTAATTCCGGTAGCAGGTATTGGTACACGTCTTCGTCCTCATACCCATACACAACCAAAGGCGTTAATACCTATAGCTGGTAAGCCCATTATTGGCCATATAATAGATACACTTGAACAAGCGGGTATAACAGAATATGTTTTTATTATTGGTTACATGGGTGATAAAATTGAAAACTACATCACCAAAAATTACCCTAAAATTAATGCACATTTTGTTATTCAAACCACCGGAAAAGGAACTGGACATGCCATTTGGTTGGCTAAGGAACAATTGCAAAATGATGAGTTACTAATTGTTTTGGGTGATACCATTGCCGATGTAAATATTGGTAAATTAATTGCCCAACCACAAACTACCCTGTGTGTTAAAAAGGTGGATGACCCTCGCTTGTTTGGCGTGGCCGAAATGAATAATGATGGAACAATAAAAAGATTGGTTGAAAAACCCACAATTCCTAAAAGTAATTTGGCTTTGGTGGGTATTTACCGCATAAAAGAATCTGCCAAGTTATTCGAAGCCATTGAGTATAACATGCAAGAAAAAATTACTACGCAAAATGAGTATCACTTAACAGATGCTTTGATGCGTATGATTGAAACTGGTGTTGAAATGCGTACGGTTGATGTAGACAATTGGTTTGATTGCGGTAAGAAAGAGATTTTGTTAGATACAAACGCCACGTTATTAAAACGATTAAGTTACGATACGTCAAAGTATAAGTTTGAAAATACCATCATTATTCCGCCTGTATTTATTGGCGAAAACTGCAATATTAGCAATTCTATTATAGGTCCAAATGTATCTGTTGGCGAGCATGCTATTTTAAATTATGCTGTTTTAAAAGACAGTATTATTGGCCCTTATGCACAAATTGAATATGCCATTTTAGATCGCTCTGTTATTGGTAATGATGCATTGCTAAAAGGCATGAAACAAAGCTTAAATATTGGTGATAGTACGGAGATAAATTTTGGGTAAAAGTTTTGCCAACTAACATTTGTCTTATATACACTTAATACATTTTATACTTGCACCATGAGTAACACACAACGTTTTGTATCGCTTTACGGATTTTTTGCATTTGATTACCCTAAACACTGGGTTGAAGAAACCGATGAAGCTGGTCATTATATTTTATACAACAACAATGGTGGAAAAGGTGCTTTACGCATTATGCTTTTGCCTAACGAGTTTGAGGGTGATGATGCTGCGGTAAAAATGTTGGAAGAAGTATATAAACAAAATAAAGATTTTGATCCTGCTTTGATTGCAGTAGGAGATAACCGATTTGTGTCTTTTGTAAAAGAGCACGATATAAACGGAGGTTCTTTTACGGTTTATTATTGGGCTACTGCTAAATATGATAAAGTGGTGCTGTATACATTTACAGCTCAAACCGAGTTAAAAGCATTACCCGCTTTACAACAAGAAAAACAAGAAGTGGAAGAAATGATTGCTACTTTTGAATTTTTAAGTGGTGAAGACCATCAGCATTGATACTACTCCCAACATCCCATACTTGGTGTAGTGCTGCGTGGATTGTTTTTTAGGTCGAATAAAATATTGGTTTGTGTACCTGTGTTTTTTGCGGGTGAGTTGGCTTTTAATCGGTAATCGTTTATGATAAAGTTTTCAAACAAAGGATCTTTGTTTATTACGTTACCATTGGTATTTAAACCACCTTGTTTGGTTCTAAACAGATTATTACTAATGATAGGAGTTGTAATGGGCAAACCTTGTGTGTGCGCATTAATCAAAAACTCTTCCTCTAAACTTCCATACACAATATTATTTACCAACTCAAAGCTTAAATTATAACGAGCAACAATATTATTTTGTTGATCGAAATAAGGTGTATTATCAAAAACCAAAATAGGATTTTGTCTATTAAATTTGGTATTGTATGATGCAATGGTATTATGTACCAATTGGTATTTTCCGCCTAACGCACCAAAAAAGCCAAACTGTCCACAATCAGTAATCAAATTATTTGAGGCAACTACATGGGCTGAGTACCCAACTATACCAACTGCCGACATATTGTAAATCTGACTCTGTGTAATGGTTAAATTTGGATTGCTGTTTACCGATTGTGAGTCGACCTCAACACCAATATATCCATTTCTAATAATACTTCCTGTTATTATATTGTCTTTGCTTCTGGGTAAAAATCTAATTCCTGCCCATTGGTTGCTTAGTTCTTTGTAATCCCCATCTAAACGGGTGCCTTCAAATATTACAGGATTGTTGGCAGTACCGTTTACAATTAAAGTACCTGCAACTAAAATGCTCGATTTATTGTAAGAATGGATTCTAGCACCTGCGTCAATTGTCAATACACAACCTTCAGGAACTAATATGCTGTCGTATATTACATAAGGCTTATCAGCTGTCCACCTGAGGTTTCCTGTATTACAATCTAGCACATCATTAAATAAATAATTTGCGTCTTGTCCCCAAGCTACTAAATCCACATCCTGAACATTGCCATTTGTTTCAAACAAAATTTGATCGGCAACAACAAATGGTAAGTTTTGGTTACCTGCTTGAATGTAACATTGTACAAAAATAATTAAGCTGTCTTTGCCATAAATTTCTTTGCCATAAACCTGATTGGTACTTTGGCCATCAATGTTTAATCTAAATACACTTGGAAAGTTACCGCTTAAACGAATGTTCGTTTTAACCGCATTATTATTTGGGTTGATTACCCTTATTTGTTGGGTAACCGAAATGGGTCTAACACCACCAGAATCCAATTGTGTAAATACAGTATCAAAATAAATAGTATCCACCGAAAACTGAAGTTTTGCAGAAGGATCGGTGGTAAATTCATCCTCAATTCTGCATGCATGAAA
>CALPIR020000214.1 GCA_943323675.2 Chitinophaga pinensis
AACCTTATCTTTGCTTTAGAAGTTTTTAAAAAATTACACATGACAACAAATAACACCGAACACTTAGAGTGCTTAATTATTGGTAGCGGACCTGCAGGTTATACTGCTGCTATTTATGCTGCTCGTGCCGATATGAAACCTGTTGTATACGCTGGTATGCAGCCGGGAGGACAATTAACTATTACTACAGATGTAGAAAACTATCCTGGCTACCCA
This sequence comes from Chitinophaga pinensis, assembly GCA_943323675.2. Classification (GTDB taxonomy): domain Bacteria; phylum Bacteroidota; class Bacteroidia; order UKL13-3; family UKL13-3; genus UBA6183. The sequence goes on from CALPIR020000214.1 coordinate 217, forward strand.
GATGGAATTATGGGACCCGAAATGATGGAAAATTTCCGTAAACAAGCTGAACGTTTAGGTTCAGATGTGCGTTACGGAATGGTTACTGCTGTAGATTTTAGTGGCAAACCTCCTTATAAAGTAATTGTTGACGAAAAGAAAGAAATTACGGCAGATACCATCATCATATCTACAGGTGCATCAGCTAAATGGTTAGGCATCCCAAGCGAAGAAAAATTAAACGGTTACGGAGTTTCTGCTTGTGCTGTTTGCGATGGTTTCTTTTTTAGAGGAAAAGATGTAGCTATTGTTGGCGCAGGAGATACGGCTTGCGAAGAAGCAAGTTACTTAGCAAAAATCTGTAACAAAGTAACCATGATTGTACGCAGGGATGAATTCCGCGCTTCAAAAGCCATGCAATACCGCGTTCTAAATACACCAAATATTGAGGTATTGTTTAATAGTGAAACCGATGAGATTTTGGGTGATAAAAAAGTAGAGGGTATGCGCATTAAAAATACTGTTACAGGCGAAAAAACAGAATATGTGATACAGGGTTTCTTTGTGGCTATTGGACATAAGCCAAACACAGATGTATTTAAACCATTTATTGACATGGACGAAACGGGCTATATTCAAACCGTTCCGGGTAGCAGTAAAACAAACGTTGAAGGTGTATTTGCTTGCGGTGATGCTCAAGATAAAATATACCGTCAAGCAGTTACGGCAGCCGGATCAGGCTGTATGGCTGCTTTAGATGCCGAGCGTTATTTAGCCGCAAAACACGCACCTGCTCAAGCATAACAAACCATCATGAACTGGAAAAAAATAGAGCAAATAGAGCAATTGGTTGATATTGATGTGCAATCTCATCAAGCTCCAGTTATTGTGTTTAAACACAGTACCCGCTGCAGCATTAGTTCGGCAGCATTAGCTCGTTTAGAACGTAGCTGGAATGAAACTGAAATGGAAGAAGTACAGGCCTATTATTTAGATCTAATTGCACACCGAACCACATCAAATGCCGTTGCTGATCATTACGAAATTGAACATCAATCGCCACAAGTATTGGTAATAAAAAAGGGCGATTGTATTTACAACGAATCGCACATGGGTATTGATTACGAAGAATTGAAACAAGTAATTTTGAAATGATAAAAAAGGCCTCGATTTAAAAGTCGAGGCTTTTTTATTTATCCATTGAAACAAAACCAACGAATACCAAGTTTGATTATAATAACAACATCATATGAAAAAAATAATAATAGTATCAATAGCCATAATAGGCTCACTTGGAGTTAAGGCACAAACAAAAAGCTGCTGCTCACTTGGAGTTACTAACCAAAACACAATGTTGGCGAGCAACACCGAATTTGCTTTAACACACCAAGAACCATTAGCATATAAACTTGATAATCCATCTGGAGAGATGGTAAGCATGAAAACAGCAGACAGTATAAATGCATCAGGGTATTTAATTAAATCTAAAGTACCTAGCAACAAATATTTATTTGTATTTCATGAGTGGTGGGGACTAAACGACCACATTAAACGTGAAGCAGAGCATTTATTTGCAAGCTTTAAAGATGTAAACGTTTTAGCTATTGATTTATATGATGGCAAAATGGGAACTACACGAGAAGAAGCTCAGAAACTAATGATGGGCATGAGTGAGGCCAGAAGCAAAGCCATTGTTGAAGCTGCATTTAAGTTTATAGGGGGAAAAGCTCAAGTGGCAACCTATGGATGGTGTATGGGTGGAGCCTGGAGTTTGCAAGCTGCATTAATTGGCAAAAAGCAAGTTAAAGCATGTGTTATGTATTACGGAATGCCTGAAGGTAATGTTGAGCGATTAAAATCTTTAAACTGTGAGGTACTTGGCCTATTTGCCACAAAGGATAAATTCATTAATCCCGAATTGGTAGGCACATTTGAAAGCAACATGAAAAAAGCAGGTAAAAAACTAACTGTATTCAATTTTGAAGCAGATCATGCGTTTGCGAATCCAAGTAATCCAGGTTTTAATAAAACAGCTACAGATGATGCATTTTTAAAAGCCAGTAACTTTTTAATTGCTAGATTTGGATTGATTAAAAACTAATTAGTCAAAATTAAAATAAGGGTCATAAAATCCCGCGCAGCAAGCTGCGCGGGATTTTATTTTAGCACCCAGCGTAAACAAAAAAGCCTCAACTTACGTTGAGGCATTTTTTGTGGTTTTAAATAATTAAAACCTGTAAACTATAACTATTGAGCGAGTTATTCTCCCATTTCAACCTTACCGGTAAAGGTTCCTGCAAAGGCTTTTTCTTTTACTTTAGCCTCTATTTCATCTGCTAATTCTGGGTTATCTAAAAACAATTGTTTAACGGCCTCGCGGCCTTGCCCTAGCTTAGTGTCTCCATAGCTAAACCATGATCCACTTTTCTTAACAATTTCCATATCACTACCTAGATCTACAATCTCCCCTACTTTAGAAATTCCTTCACCATAAATGATATCAAACTCTACCGTACGGAATGGTGGCGCAACTTTATTTTTAACCACCTTAACTTTAGTTCGGTTACCTACAATGTCGTTACCTTCTTTTATTTGGCCAATTCTACGGATATCTAAACGTACTGAAGCGTAAAACTTCAATGCATTACCACCAGTAGTGGTTTCTGGGTTACCAAACATTACTCCTATTTTTTCACGCAACTGGTTAATAAAAATACAAATACAACCTGTTTTGTTAATGGTACCTGTTAATTTACGTAAGGCCTGACTCATTAAACGGGCTTGTAAACCCATTTTACTATCACCCATATCACCTTCAATTTCGGCTTTAGGAACCAATGCAGCCACCGAATCAATTACAATAATATCAATTGCACCCGAACGAATTAATGCATCAGCTATCTCTAATGCTTGTTCACCATCATCAGGCTGGGAGATTAATAAATTATCTACGTCAATACCCAATTTTTGAGCATATCCTTTGTCAAAAGCATGTTCAGCATCAATAAATGCAGCCATACCACCTTTTTTCTGCACTTGCGCAATGGCGTGTTGTGCCAAGGTAGTTTTACCTGATGATTCTGGGCCATAAATTTCTATAATACGCCCTGTAGGGAAACCACCAATTCCTAATGCAATATCAAGCCCTAATGAACCTGTTGATATTGACTCTACTCCTTCCACTGTGCCACCATCCAATTTCATGATGGTGCCTTTACCATAAGTTTTTTCTAGCTTATCAATAGTTAATTGAAGTGCTTTTAATTTTTCTTTGTTGTCTGCGCTCATATAATTTGTTATTAGTTTTTCTGTTAATTATTTTTCGAATTTCAACCAATCAAACCTAAAAACAATTTTTTGCTAAATTTTTTAGCAACTATTTTCGATTTGATGCTACAAAGTAACGCATACCACTTCGCAACCTATCTGCGAAGCGCATTTTATTTTAAAAATTTATTCTAATTTAATGTAGGGTAATAACTTTTGGTAGGTGCTATCGTGCAAAAGTATAACCTGCTTTAAATCCTCTACTTTTTTAAAGTTACCATGGTGCTTACGGTAATTAACAATTGCGGAGGCTATTTTAAAACGTAGATAAGGATTTAACTTTAACTCATCGTATGTTATGGTGTTAATTGGTAAATAATTTACCTTACTTACATCAACATAAATCTTTCCATTTAGTTCTTCTATTAAAAACGCATCAATACCCCAAATCTCTGTTAGTTGTTCAACCCTGAAAAAACCACCTATACGGTTGCGGTAGTCAATTATTTTGGAAGCCATTTTTGGACCAATTCCATATAAACTTACCAATTGTAAAGAGTCGGCTGTATTTAACTCAACGGGCACAAAAGCTTTTTTCTCTTTGGTGGTATATTGGTTTGATTTAAATTGTGATTGATACTCCTCTTGCGCATCCAATTGCACATAAGGCAAAAGGGTTGAGATCAAATTGCTATCAACATTAAAAATACGATACAAATCTTCTGGTTTTTTAAACTTGCCGCCCTTGTTGCGGTAGTTGGTAATACTACGAG
>CALPIR020000215.1 GCA_943323675.2 Chitinophaga pinensis
ATACCCAAATTGCGGTATGCTTCATCACTAAAGCAACGTGTATCAGAGGTTTGAACAATAACTTTAACCCCAGGAAATTTTTGTTGAACTTCCACGCAAGCTTGCGGTATTAATGGCGTACGCAAATCAGCAGGTTGCTTTTGTTCACGTATAATTGCGATAGTTTTCATGCATTGCGAAAGTAATGGAACTGCCAATCAATACAAAAAAAGTTCTCCATTTGTGTTCCATACAAAAAGCTTATTTTCGCATTTAATGATGAGTACTATAAATTTTGCTGAAGAAATGCGCTGGAGAGGCATGTTGCATGATATGATGCCTGGAACCGAAGAATTACTGACCAAAGAAATGGTGAGCGGTTATATCGGTTTTGATCCTACAGCAGACTCGCTTCACGTAGGGCATTTAATGCAAGTAATGACCCTTATACATTTTCAACGCGCAGGTCACAAACCATTTGCGTTGGTAGGCGGTGCTACAGGAATGGTGGGCGACCCCAGCGGAAAAAGTGCAGAACGAAATTTACTAAACGAAGAAACTTTAAACCACAATGTAGCTAGTATACATGCGCAACTAGAAAAGTTTTTGAACTTTAATAGTGGAGCTAACAGCGCAGTTATGGTTAATAATTATGATTGGTTTAAAAACTTTAATTTCTTAGCGTTTATACGTGATGTAGGTAAACATATCACTGTAAACTACATGATGGCTAAAGATAGCGTCAAAAGAAGATTAGAGGGCGACAACGGACTGTCATTTACTGAGTTTACCTACCAATTGGTACAGGGCTACGATTTTTATTACTTATGGAAAAACCATGGCATTAAAATACAAATGGGTGGCAGCGACCAATGGGGAAATATTGTAACGGGTACAGAGTTAATAAGAAGAAAAGACAGTGGTGAAGCATTTGCATTAACTACGCAACTTATCAAAAAATCAGATGGGACTAAATTTGGCAAAACAGAAAGTGGTGCGGTTTGGTTAGATCCTAAAAAAACATCTCCATATAAATTTTACCAGTTTTGGTTAAATGCAAGTGATGATGATGCAAAAATTTGGATTAGAATTTTTACCCTATTACCTAAACAAGAAATTGAAGCCATAGAAATAGAGCAAGCTGCAGCTCCTCACACACGTGCTTTACAAAAAGCATTGGCTAAAGATATTACCACACGTGTGCATGGCGAAGTTGAGTATAACAATGCCATAGAAGCCAGCAATATATTGTTTGGCAACTCAACTGCAGAAGCATTTGCACAATTAAGCGAAGTAACTTTCTTAGATATATTTGATGGTGTACCTCAATTTAATGTCAGTAAAGCAGAATTGGAAGACGGTATACTACCTATTGATTTTTTAGCTGAAAAAACACAAGTATTTCCTTCTAAAGGTGAAGCTAAAAAAATGATACAAGGTGGTGGTGTAAGTATAAATAAGCAAAAATTTGAAAACATGGAGACACTCATTAATACTTCATTTTTAATAAACGGCAAGTACCTGATAGCACAAAAAGGAAAGAAGAATTATTTTTTGATAATAGCTATATAATAAAAATTGAATGTAAAAAAACGCTTTAGTAGTATGAACTGCTGGAGCGTTTTTTTTAGCTAACCAATCAACCAATGCTTAGCATCCAAGTTAAAACCAAACAAATTACTTCATCTTATTCCGTTTAACTAAAAATGGCAATAAAACTTGGCTAAAATCATTGCCAACATTGGCTTCAATAAATTCAATTTTATACTGTGCACACTTTAATTTAAGTTGCTGCTGATGCTTATTTAATGCAGTTAAGTATTGTTGTTTAACTTGGGCGGGAAACAACTTCATTTGTTCGCCAGTTTCACTATCCACAAACAAATAAGGTCGGTTCACAAAGTCGAATTCATGTTCAGTTTTATTATCCAATACATTAAATAATACCACCTCATGTTTGTTGTATTTTAAATGTTGTAATGCAGTAAACAATTCATCATTTTTTGATGCATCACCAAACATATCACTAAATACAATAACTAGCGATCTGCGATGTAAACGTTCGGCTAAACGATGCAAACTTTGAGCAATATTTGATTTGGTTGGTTTAAGAGCGGGTCTTAAAAGCTCTTCCATTTTAGCATATAACATGCGTACATGAGTTTGTGAAACTTTACACTCACTGTGGTAATATAAATCTTCGTCAAATAAAGAAAGTCCACAAGCATCACGTTGCTTACGAAGTAATTGCATAAGGGAGGCAGCGGCAAAGACACTGAAGCGCATTTTATTTAAACCCTCCGCGGGGTAAAACATACTGCCTGATGTATCAATAACTATATGACAACGTAAATTGGTTTCCTCCTCATAGCGTTTAACAAATAATTTATCTGTTCGTCCATACAATTTCCAGTCAATATGTTTGGTACTTTCTCCTGTATTATATATTCTATGTTCGGCAAACTCAACCGAAAAACCATGAAAAGGACTTTTATGTAAACCAGTAATAAACCCTTCAACCACTTGAGTGGCCAATAACTCAAGATTGTTGGTATTTAAAAGTGTTTCGGGCGATAACATATGATACATGAATAATAATTACAACGCAAAATAAGACAAAGAAGTGAATTTATGCTTAATTAATACATAGGTAACATAGGGTTAATCTGAGGCTAACAATTTCGCACAATTAATAACCATAACTATGTCTAATAAAAACCTGATTAGCAATGAGGCGGTGAGCAGAGGATTAAAACTGCAAAAACTGAAATTAACCTCGCTTGCTCCATTGATTATAAAAGCATTGAAACTTGAGAAGGTAAATCAATTGTATGCAAACCATGCTGATACAAAAGGAATGGAATTTGCTGATGAAATATTAAACGAACTTCAGGTGGCTTATGAGTTTAATACCGAAGAACTTAAAAATATACCACAGCATGAACCTTTTATTGTAATAGCTAATCACCCATATGGTGGTATAGATGGTTTGATGCTATTGCGTATACTTACTCAAGCCAGACCTGATTTTAAGATTATGGCCAATTTTATATTGCAATTAATTCCCGCATTAAAAGAAAACTTTGTGCCAGTTAACCCTTTTGAAACAAGCAATAAAACCGGGATAAACATTAGCGGTATTAAAAAATGTTTACATGCTTTAAAAGAAGGTCATCCAATAGGTATATTTCCAGCTGGCGAGGTTTCAGCACTGAAATTAAACACTTTGAAAATTAGTGATAAGCTATGGAATCCTGTAGTAGGTAAAATGATTTTAAAAGCACAAGTTAAAGTTGTTCCAGTTTATTTTAGCGGGCATAACAGCATCGCATTTAATTTACTTGGATTGGTTCATCCAACTTTGCGTACAGCCAAATTACCATCGGAGCTATTTAATAAGAGTACCGAAAAAATACAAATTCGTATTGGAAAACCAATTAATATAAAAACCATTAATGAATTTAATAATCCCAGTGAGTTGCTGCGATTTTTACGTGCAAAAACATATGCTTTAGAATCATCATTAGAGATAGAACATAAATCTTTTATTTCTAAACTAAAATTTAAGAAACCTAATGAGCCTCAACCAATCATTAGTGAAACACCAACACAACTTATTGAGCAAGACATAGCGCAATTGCCCGAAAAGAGTTTACTATTAACCCATGATCATTTCAAAGTATATATTACTGGCGCTAGAAACATACCAAGTGTATTAAGAGAGATTTCGAGGTTACGTGAAATTACATTTAGAGAGGTAGGAGAAGGCACGAACCAAAGTTGTGATACAGATGAATATGATTTAAGTTACAAACATTTGTTTATTTGGGATGAAGAACAAAAAAAAATTGCAGGAGCATACCGTATAGGCTTGGGTGATGTGTTATACAGACGCTATAAGAAAAAAGGATTTTACCTCAATGAATTGTTTAAAATACATAAAAAATTTAGCCCTGTATTAAAAAATAGTTTAGAATTAGGAAGATCATTTATTACAAAGGAATATCAACGTAAACCTTTTAGTTTGATGTTACTTTGGAAAGGTGTTATAACCTATTTAAAGCGTCATCCCAATCGTTATCAATACCTCATTGGACCAGTAAGCATAAGTAATAATTTTTCGTCTTTATCAAAAGATCTATTGGTAGATTTTATTAGTAAAAACCATTATGACAAACAATTATCAGAACATGTAAAACCACGTAAAAAATATAACTATTTACATAAAGGAGAAGGTGAGGTATTAAA
>CALPIR020000216.1 GCA_943323675.2 Chitinophaga pinensis
TCCATCAACATGAACAATTGATGCCCTAATTTGACTATCTGTGATTACAGGCTTAAGGCTATTAAAAATAATTTTAGGAGTAGCTATTTTAGCAAACGTGTTTAAATCAACACCCGTTAAAATATAATTGGCCAATACGGTGAATGTGTTTTTTTCAGGGGAAAGGTCATTTAAAGAGAACACCGAGGGATTAACCTTATATATGGCATCCCACTCATCACTTAACATAGAAAGAAAACCATTATCTGCGGCAATTACCCATTGGTTTCTTATTTCACCAATGAGAATATCAGTATAAATTAATAAATTAGTGTCTATTGCTATTATATGTACTGTTTGTGATTTAAAGTCACTTATGCAGCTTTGAAGTAAGAATGCACCTTGCAACAAATCATATGCAGGTAGGTTATGCGATACATCCACAATCATTGCATCAGGAATTAGCTCAATAATACGCGCCTTCAAAGAAGCTACATAATAAGTATTTGCTCCATAATCACTTGTTAGCGTTATAACCTTCACTATTTATTTTTGATAATTAATTTTTCTGCAATTTGGTGAAAAACTTTAATAGTTCACTTTTTTATACTATTGAAACATATATTTGTTATGCAAAGTTATTAAGGTAATACCAGTATACACAATATTAATATCACAAGACTTGATTCAGAAGGAAATAATAATTGAAGGGGCCGAACCATATGATGTTTTGGGGGTGAATAACAAAAACCTAAAAGTATTACAGCACCATTTTTCTAAATTGAAAATAATCTCCAGAGGTAACAATTTATTTGTTAATGGTGAAATTAGAGAAATAGAACGATTTGAAAATGGATTGGCAGCTTTATGCAAATTAAGTCAAAAACAAGGGGTACTAGATATCAATATGATGGAAAGTGTTTTAGGCAAGATTGATGTTTCGGATATTGCTGAAGAGTTAAAGCCCAAAGACGATGATGTGATTTTGTATGGTAATGGAGGAAAGGTGATAAGGGCTAAAACTCCTAACCAGAAAAAAATGGTTGAGTTGATGAGTAGTAATGATATTTTATTTGCCATTGGACCAGCAGGTACTGGAAAAACCTATACTGCAGTTGCATTAGCTGTTAGAGCTCTAAAAAACAAAGAGATAAAGCGAATTATATTGGCAAGACCAGCTGTAGAAGCAGGCGAAAACCTGGGTTTTTTACCTGGTGATTTAAAAGAAAAAATTGATCCATATTTACGTCCATTATATGACGCGTTGGATGACATGATTCCTCCTGAAAAGTTAAAATTTTATATAGAAAACAGGGTAATAGAGATTGCCCCACTGGCATTTATGCGTGGTCGTACGCTTGATAATGCTTATGTTATTTTAGATGAAGCTCAAAATGCAACCGACCTGCAGTTAAAAATGTTTTTAACAAGAATGGGACCAAACGCTAAGTTTATTGTTACAGGCGATTTATCTCAAATAGATTTACCCAAAAAAACACAATCAGGATTATTAAAAGCGGTAAATATTTTAGAAGGTATAAAGGGGATTCATTTTGCATACTTAACATTTGAAGATGTGGTGCGCCACAGATTGGTTAAGGATATTATTAAAGCCTACGACAAAGAACAAAAAAATAATGATTAAAAATTGTTGATTAAATTTGCCACTCAACTAAACGCAATGGAAAACGATATCGTATCTACCAATTACTTTTTTAGACATCAAAAGAACTTTTACCGTGGTAAGGTAAGGGATGTATATAACCTTAATGACCAGCTGTTAGTGATGATAGCCTGCGACAGAATTAGTGCTTTTGATGTGGTGCTCAAGCGCCCTATTCCTTATAAAGGACAAGTGCTTAATCAAATTGCATCCCATTTTTTAGATTTGGCCTCGGCTATTGTACCAACATGGAAAATTGCATGTCCTGACGCAAATGTTACTGTAGGAAAAATGTGTGAACCATTTAAAGTAGAAATGGTTATCCGTGGATATTTAGCAGGCCATGCCTGGAGAGAATACAAAGCCGGAAAACGACAGGTGTGTGGCGTTTCATTACCTGATGGATTGAGGGAAAACGACAAATTACCCGAACCAATTATTACTCCAACTAAAAAAGCCAGCGAAGGACATGATGAAGACATTAGCCGTGAGGATATTATTAAAACAGGATTGGTAATTGAGACGGACTATATTGTACTGGAAGATTTTACTCGTAAGCTTTATGCTATGGGCACAGAAGCTGCAGCAAAACAAAATTTAATTTTGGTTGACACAAAATATGAGTTTGGTAAAAAAGATGGCGTAATCATGTTGATAGATGAGATACACACACCTGATTCTTCTCGTTATTTTTATAAAGATACTTACGAAGACATTCAAGCAAAGGACCAACAACAACGTCAATTATCAAAAGAATTTGTTCGCCAATGGTTAATTGAGCATGGTTTTCAAGGACTAGATGGGCAAACCCAACCTGACATGAGCGATGATTTTATTGAAACAGTAACTAATCGCTATATAGAATTATACGAACATATTACAGGCATGAAGTTTGAAAAAGCAGATTATAGCGAAGCAGAAAAACGGATTGAAAACAATGTGAATAACTACTTAAATTCTGTAAATCTGTAACCTAAATATGAGTAATTTCCCTAAACCTAACATATCATTTCACAAAGGCTCCAACCAACAGGAAGGAGCCTTATTCAGTATATTAATTCCAACGTGGAATAACCTGCCATACTTAAAACTATGTGTGCAGAGTATTTTAAAAAACAGCATCTACAAACATCAAATAGTAATTCATGTTAACCAAGGCACAGATGGAACCTTAGAATGGGTAAAACAACAAGGTTATGATTACACGTATAGTGAGGAAAATGCTGGAGTTTGTTATGCTGTTAATGCAAGCGCAACATTAGCAATTACTAACTACATCGCTTATTTTAATGATGATATGTATGCTTGCCCTAATTGGGATGGTATATTATATGATGCTATAAAAGCAAATGGTACTGAATTGTTTTATTACTCAGGAACGATGATTGAATTTGAATCGGGAACAAACAAAGCAAATCTATCTCCATTTAATTTCGGGAGTGATATAGATACATTTAACGAAAACGCTTTACTTGATTTTTGCAAGCACAGCGCGAATAAACAAGATTGGTTTGGAGCATGCTGGCCACCGAGTTTGGTTCATAAAAACTTGTGGGATAAAGTTGGTGGTTACAGCGAAACATATAGCCCAGGTTTTTATAGTGATCCTGACTTTGCCATGAAACTTTGGCAAACTGGTGTAAGAGACTTTAAAGGATTTGGCAAAAGTTTGGTATACCACTTCAAGTGTAAATCAACAGGAAGGGTGGTTAGAAATGATGGACGCAGAACGTTTATGAAAACATGGGGATTCACCTCTTCATATTTGTATAAAAATGTGTTGCGAGTTGGAGTGCCATATCAAAAAAACAATCCATTAACATTTAATAAAGGAATATCATATTTAATATCTGCTGCTAAATCAAAAATGGCATGAGTAAAATTAGTGCCGTAATTATTACTTACAACGAAAGTGCTAACATTGCACGTTGCATCTCTTCATTAAAAAATGTGGTTGATGAAGTAATTGTGAGTGATTCAAACTCGACAGACGAAACAAAAAACATTGCTGAGCATTTGGGAGCCAAAGTGTTTATTCGCAATTTTGAAGGTTATGGTGCTACTAAAAACCTAGCAAACTATCAAGCTACCAACGATTGGATTTTATCTATTGACGCAGATGAAGAGTTGGATGAACATTTAGCCGATAACATTACCCGTATTAAAAAACATTTAGAAAAAAATACGGTATACGAATGCCAGCGTTTAAACAACTATTGCGGTAAGTGGATAAAACATGGTGGATGGTATCCTGATAAAAAGGTGCGTTTATTTAATAAGCAACATGTAAAGTGGGATTTGGCAGAAGTACATGAAACACTTGAAATACCTGAACAATATAACAAACAATTGCTTAACGGAAAACTACTGCATTACTCGTATAATTCAGTTGCAGGACATACATCTAAATTAGAGAAGTATAGTACTCGTGGTGCAGAAGAAGCTTTTAAAAAAGGGAAAAAATCATCATGGGTAAAGTTGTACTTAAGTCCAGCGTTTAGATTTATACGCGATTACATTTTAAAACTTGGTTTTTTAGATGGCAAATATGGTTTTATCATTGCTAAACTTACTGCA
>CALPIR020000217.1 GCA_943323675.2 Chitinophaga pinensis
CCTCCATCTTTTCGCCCATACCCACAAACTTTATAGGTTTATCTACAATAGATTTTATTGATAAAGCCGCGCCACCTCGGGTATCACCATCTAACTTGGTTAAAATAACACCACTAAAATCCAATACATCGTTAAATGCTTTTGCCGTATTTACGGCATCCTGGCCAGTCATGCTATCAACAACGAATAAAATCTCGTTGGGGTTAATCACATTTTTGATGTTGCCAATTTCGGCCATCATTTCTTCATCAACACTTAAACGGCCCGCGGTATCAACAATAAGTACACTTGCGCCTTGCTCTTTTGCGGCTTTAACTGCATTTTGAGCAATACTTACTGGATTATTATTTCCTTCTTCAAAATATACGGGTACACCAATTTGCTCGCCCAATACTTTTAACTGCTCTATAGCAGCTGGACGATACACATCGCAAGCTGCCATCATTACGGTGCGGCCTTTTTTCTTGATGTAGTTAGCCAACTTAGCCGAGTGTGTAGTTTTACCCGAACCTTGCAAACCAGCCATTAAAATCACCGCTGGACTTCCAACTAGGTTAATTTCTTCCGTTTTACCGCCTAACAAAAGTGTTAACTCATCATTAACAATTTTGGTTAGCAACTGCCCTGGCGAAACGCTGGTTAAGACGTTTTGTCCTAATGCTTTTTCTTTAACAGTATCCGTAAACTGTTTAGCTATTTTATAGTTAACATCGGCATCTATTAACGCTTTACGAATTTCTTTAACCGTTTCGGCTACGTTAATTTCAGATATTTTACCTTGTCCTTTAAGGGTTTTAAATGCTTTCTCGAGTTTACTACTTAAGCTTTCGAACATAATTTTACGTACTTTTGATGCGCGAATATAAGAATATTGAACGATTTGAAATTTTACTTATTCGTTTTTACTTTAAAAGAAGAAAATAAAATATTTACCTCAACCAAATCAAACGCCAAATGCACCCATCGCAACCAATTGTTTTTTATGATGGCCTCTGTGGCTTGTGCGATAAAAGTGTGCAATTTATTTTAGAAAAAGACAAGCACGAACGTTTTTTATTTTGTGCTCTTCAAAGCAATTATGCCCGAGAGATTTTGGGCCACAACATATCTTTTGATAGTTTTATTTTGTACGACAATGGTAAGGCCTATACCAAAAGTACTGGTGCATTACTTACTTTAAAAAAACTAGGTGGTTTTTGGCAGTTGTTGTATGTGTTTATAATAATACCAACCTTTTTAAGAAACGCAGTATATAGCTACATTGCTAAAAATCGATACCAATGGTTTGGCAAGTTTGATAGTTGCAAAATCCCTTCAAAACAACAAAGAAAGAGATTTATTGAATGATAACTTTAAAAGGGATTGAGCAAAGTTTTAGCTTTAACGACCAATCGGATTTAATAACCAAAGGTAAATTTAATGCTGTTTTTAAAGGTGTTAGTGATAGCAACAATCCTGTTTTTATAAAACAACTTCTGCCACATTTGGCATTAGACCAACAAGCCATCATCTATTTTAAACAAGAATATATTTTTCAGCTAAATCACCCCAATATAATATCGGCCACTGATTATATTATTAATGATGGGAAACATTATTTGGTAAGGCCTTGGATTGATGGAAATGATTTGAGTAAAACTGCACACAAGCTTAATGAAAAAGAAGCTTTGTTTATTGTTGTAGAAGTGCTTCATGCGCTAACTTATTTACACCAAAAAGGTATTTTACATCTTGATATTCAACCCAAAAATATATTAATGGGCAAGGATGGTAAAGTGTATTTAACTGATTTTGGTTTATCAAAACGTGTAGACCACACCATATACAAACAACCATTTAATATTTATTACAGCGCGCCTGAGCAAATTTTAAATCATGTTCATTTGTTTAATTACTCCACCGATTTATTTGCAGTTGGTATTATGCTTTACGAATTGCTTTTAGGCCAAAAGCCATTTACCAATGAGAATCCAGAAGTATTGATGAATATTAGCTTAGCCGCGCCAATTGCGTTAAACGGATTAAGTAAAAATGCTGCTGATGTAATAGAAAAATCAACGGCAAAACCTCGCTTTAAGTTACCTCCAACAATGTATACTTACGATGAACTTGACGAGCAAATATTAGTAGCCCAACAATTGCGTTACCAAACTGCGAAAGAATTTATGTACGCATTAAACAACTTGGAAGGACAAAAATTAGCAACCAGAAGTTGGTGGAAGTTTTGGGGAAACTAACCAAATTTATAAAAGAGAAGTTAACGTATGAGCCCCGAATTAGCCTAACAATATCGAATTAAGTTAACAAAACACCCAAACAATTAAGCACAGGAACTTGCACCAAGTTATCTTCAGTAATGGTATTTTCTTTGAAGGTTAACTTTTTATCAATCATATTTCCGTTTTGATAAAATACAACAAAGTACTCGTTATTTAACTCAAACAAATCAGGATTAATGGGTTCAACCTTAATGGCTGTTTGCGGGTCAATGTCATCTAAGAAATATCGCATTAAAGATGTTTCTTTTTCTTCGCCATTAATTAAACCATAACCTTTACAGGTGATAAATACATTTACAATTTTATCATCGCCTAAATTTACCACAAACACATTCCATATCATTTCTAAACTATCGTTTAACTCTTTAACAATGGCTACCCCTACACTGGCATTGTTTTCTACTTTTATATCTTTAAGCATCTTTCAAAGATAGTATATGCGCATGGCCAATAACAAGTAAAAGCTAAGCTTATAGATAATTTAATTAACAAAAAACAAAACTGGAATTTGCAAAATAGTGCACAGCGGATACGAAATTAATTAGCGCTATTTAACAACACGAAACTCGGTAAAAGTTAACATTTAGCTCTTAATTAAAATAGCTGATGATCATTATTTTGCCAAATAAGGAAGTGGATTGCTGACTGGTATTAATGCACCATTTTATTGGCACAATAAGAACTTGCAAATGCATCAGGTTTGGCTTTAAATACAAATCCCATACTTAAGATATATCCCATTGCTTCGCTTAATGCGGTGTTCGATTTAAAACTTGGGTTGGTATTAATATCAGCATGCACCTCTAAATCTACTTCGTATAAATCTAACAAGTCGCACAATTGGTAGGCTATTTCAATTGATTTAGAAACCTCTAATAACATCCTTTCTTTGATGCTCATCTTTTGGGTGCTTTTCTCGCTACTAATTAGCATAAAGCCCCCTTTTTTTTGCCTAACAAATACAATAACAGTGGCAAATTCGGTAACATTTCCTGTAACCTGAGAGTCGGTTCCAATACATACTTTTAGCTTATTACCTTTTGCGGTTTCCGTTATAATTAACTGCTCCACTTCATCCACAATGTTGGCCGTAACTTTCTCTCCATTAAATTTCCGCCATTGCATCTCACTTTTGTAATCGCCTAGCATCATAATCATTTAATTAATGTTTAACTAAAATACACTTCAAGTGTAAATATAACATCATCAAATTCAAATTGTTAGTTAATTGTTTGTAAACAACCAACCTTAATTATTTTCTAATAGACCTGAAGTTAGGCAAACATTCCTTTATGGAACTAATCAAATCATAGTCAGATGCATAGATTACAAAGTCTTTATCCAACTTACAAAATCCGATAAATTCATCCAATTGCATATCGGGCAGGTTGGTTACCCGCTTAACCAAATTGCGATTATACCTTCTATCGGCTTGTTTTTGCTTTTCCATATAAGCCATAAACTCTTCAAACCTTACCGCATCTTTCCCCTCTTTACTAAACTGTTGATACATGGCAGTAAGTGGATTCATCAATCCCCCTTTTTCTCTGTTTAAAACCCTATCATAATTATTCATCAGCGGATCGTTCTTCAAAAACTCGGCAGCAGCACGCGCAATGCTGTCGCGTTTAGGGTTTGATGAAACAATGCGTACCTCCTTTAGCCTAACTATTTTTGATTTTAAAATAACCAAAACCGTATCGTTGGTAAAATTGGGATACAAACTTGAGGTAACTAATTTAATACTCTCGAAACCAATGGCCGTAATTAAGATGGTATCATTGGGTGAATAATTTAGTTTAAAATATCCTTGGCGGTTACTGATGTATTTTTTACCCGTATTGATATTTAAGATACTAGCCAACTGAACTACTTCAGCTTGTTCTGCAGTTATGGTGCGACCA
>CALPIR020000218.1 GCA_943323675.2 Chitinophaga pinensis
AAAAATGGTTTATCACTATAGTAAGCAAAACTCTGGTTAATAGGCGACATACCTACATTACCACGAATCATTAAAAAGGTGATTGCCCCAACAACTATGAAAATAATTGGCGCTAACCATGCTTTTACTGGAAGCCCTAACTCTTTTAATTTAAGTGGTAAATGAGTGTATGTAATTTTAACTAAAAAGGTGGTTAACAAACCAAAGAAAATAATCTTACTCCAAGATATACCGCTGCTAAAACTAAACATCTCTTTAGGGAATTTAGCAAAAGAGGATGCATAAGCATTAAGTTTTTGTCCCCAAAACGCATATAATTCAGCATCAATAATGGTAAGTAATGCAACAGCTAGTAGCACCGTAATGTTGTAAAAAGTAAATACATAATCAACCCATTTTACTTTTACGTATTGGGCTATTAACCACAATAAGAACGGAAAAACACTAAGGTAAGCAGCCGTTGATAAATCTAACCGCAACCCATGCACAAAAGACATGGCCAACTCATTAAATGAAATAGATGATGCAATTTTACGATTAAACAGAATGAACAAAAATCGCATCAAAGCGAACATCACCATCCAAAAGCCTATGTATCTTGCAAAAAACTCAATGTATTTTTTCAATCTTATTATTTATTTATGATTACAGTAACTACAATTTAATTTGGGCTATTGCATTTAATAGTGCCCTTTAATTAGTTTGTATTGGCATTTACCCATGCATTATTTAGTTGTAATTTAAAATTTAAGCGACAGGCTTAATGAATTCTAACTTACATCATTCCTAATTTAACTTAAAAGTTGCCGTTATTTAACACCACGTTTATTAAGTTGTTTTTGATACTTACGTGCGTTTTTTTGATGTTGTGTAAAATTAGTTGCAAAGTTATGGTAACCACTAAAATCTTCCTTGGCACAAAAGTAGATAAACTTATGCTCTTTAAAATTTAAAACTGCATCAATGGCTGCTTTGCCTGGCACACAAATTGGACCAGGAGGTAAACCCTTATTTTGGTATGTATTGTAAGGCGATTGGATATTCAACATATCTCCTGCCACCCGTTTAATTGAGTTATCGTTCATGGCGAAAATAATGGTTGGATCGGCTTGCAAAGGCATTCCCAAACGCAACCTATTCATGTAGGCTCCTGCTACAACAGGCATCTCATCTGTCATGTATGTTTCTTTTTGCACTATAGAGGCCAACACACTTACCTCTATTTTAGTTAATTTAGTACGAGCCAACTTATCAATTCTACTTTGATTCCAAAAATTCATATATTCGGCTTCCATGCGTTTAATAAGTTTTGGCGCTGAGGTTGTCCAATAAAAATTATAGGTATTAGGAATAAAAAGTGAAACTATGTTTTCTGAATTAAAGCCTAGTGATGCACAATAAACTGAATCATTTAACAACTGCAACAATTCATTGCTATCTGTTTCTAATTGGTTTGCCCAAAACAAGACCAGATCAGCTTTACGTTGAGCGTATTTAAAAGTAACATCAAGCGGTGTTTGTTTCCCACTAACCAGCAAACGCAATAAAGCTAAGTTATTCATTCCATCCGCTACTTCGTACCTGCCTGGTTTTATTAGCGAGGCATAACCAGTTAAATGAGCAAATCTAAAAAAGGCATCGGTATTATTTAACAAGCCATTTTGTTTAATTAGTTCGGCATTTTCTGTTAACGATTTGTTGGTATACACCAGCAGATATCCTTTTTTATTCGTTTCTAGGTTAATATTATCGGCAAAAACATCTTCATAAATTTTTATACCAGCTGCAACCAGCAACAAAAAAAATATACCCAACGTAATAATCAACGCTGTTTTAAATGTTTTTGATTTTGGTTTGGATTTAACTTTCCTTTTTCCTGCCGCATTCATGTACTTGCGAACATAATAATTTTGATTGATGTTTTTCCCAAATTCAATATTCAAAGTGGCTTTTACAAACTACCCCATGAAGAATTGGCGATTGCTACAACTGTTGCAATAGCTGTTTAACCATTTGGTTTTGGGGATTTAGCGTTAATAAACGCAACAACAACTTCTTACTAGCAGCTTTTTGTCCAGTAATGTTTAACACACCCGCTTTATTTAATAAAGCTTGTTCAAAATCAGGATCAAGTGCAATGGCTTTGTTGTAATAAAAAATGGCTTTATCAAACTGTTGTTGTTTGGCGTAAACAAAACCTAAGTTAGTTAATGGCTCAGGTTGTTTAGGGTTTTGGTTTAAACTATTTTCTAAAGTATTTATGGCTTTTTCGTTTTCATCAACCTGCACATACAAAGCACCCAATGCATTTATAAAATCTAAATTTGCTGAGGCAAGTTCAACCGCCCGTTTATACCAACCCTCGGCCAAATTAAAATTACTGTTGTTGTAGTAAGCTCGGCCAATACGGTAACACAACCAAGGCTTAGTTTGATCGTTTGGTTTAAGTGTAGCAGCCTTTTTAATAATGCTTACATAATCTTGTTTTAAGTACCACAAGTGTATCCATGCATCGGTTGTATTGGGTTGATTTAAAGATGTACTAAAGTATTTATTGGCACTATCTACAGCAGACTTTTCGCCACTAAACTTTTCATAATAACCAAGGTAAGCCTTACCCCTGGTATCTAAATCGCTTTCGGGATTATTAATGCAGTATATCCCTGCAAACTCTTTTGCTGTTTCTTTTACTTTTTTAGAAGCTGGAACACGAATCCAATGGTCGGTTACGGTTACATGTGGAATATCAATGGTACCTGATTTAGGCATGTGGCAACCCACACAATTGTTATTTGCCAATTTTATTTTAGCAGGTGATTCGGTGCAAATGTTTTTTTGTTTAACACTATGACAAGAATTGCAGCTGGTATTAAAAATTTGCGTACCTGTAACTTTTACACTTACGTGCGGATTATGGCAACTGATACAAGTTAACTTATTGGTGTGTTGATTACCAGTTATAAAACACTTGCTCATTTGTAATCGCTGAGCATGAGAAGCCATAATAAATTCATTGTCTCGGCCTTTGTATTTAGGCATGTAAATATCAATGTAATCACCCAACTTTTTACCTGGTCTAAAATCAGTAAAATCTTTATCGTTTTTTAGAACAGCATTACCTTGCAAGTGGCAACGTTGGCAAACATCTATTTGTAAATCCCACGAAAGTTTTTTGGGGTTTACAATGGTGTAATCAATTTGCGTTGCGGTATCAACAATATGGCCTGCAAGTTTTTCTTTTACATGCAACTCGCCCGGGCCGTGGCATCTTTCGCAATCAATACCTTTAGGAACAGATATAAATTTATTGTTGCTGTTTTTAGCAAAAGTAGGCATGGCGTTATGGCAACTCATACACTCTAAACCAATGGCACGGTTAAATCTCACGTTTTGTCCATTTTCGAAACCAGGAGGTAAGTCCCACTTACCCTTTTGCGCATACCATGTTAATGGCATTTGATACACAAAACCATTTATTTCCATCATGTGGGAGTTGGTATGCTGACCACTTCCTACAATATAATCAACCCGCTCTATACGCTTGTGTATGGTATCTTTTCCATCAAGCCTAAACTCCATGATGTACATGGTATCGTTTAAAAAGAAAGGATAATAGCTCAGGTTATTAAACTTATCGTGAACCAACTGGTGTTTGCCAAATTTAGCTGCCGATTTTTGTTTAGTAGCCACATTAAAAGACTGCCCCATGCCAGTTTCGATAAATGTTTTATAAATATCGTTGTGGCAACTGCGGCAAGATTCCATACCTACATATTTAACTGTATCGTTATGGTTTAGGTAGGTATTTTCAGGGGTTGATTGTTTATTGGCATCACCACAAAACAAATTAAAAAAGGTAATAATGCTCAGCGAAACGAGCAATACAAAGGTGGTTATATGTTTAGGTTTAATGCGCACTGAACAGTTAACAAATATGCACAAAAAAAGATTGATTTAAGAAAATCGGAAAGTGATTGCATTTAACTAATTTAGGTATCAAGATTTATCCTATAACCCAAGGGCATCCATTTTATCTTTTTCGTATTGATCGCCCTCTGCAGGGTAGCGCAAAATCTTATCGAACTTACCCGATTGTTTGGCCATAGACCAAGTAAGGCTTTCCCCAGCAGGAACGGTATTGGTTATGGTATTGTAAATCGGATCTTCAAATG
>CALPIR020000219.1 GCA_943323675.2 Chitinophaga pinensis
ACCATCACTACTGCTTGGGTACAATTGGTTTTGGTTGTTAATGTACTTGCATCATAATCAGTAAATGCAGCAAATATTTTACGCGATAGGCTATAAAAGGCTTCTTGTTCTTCTTCTTTGCGCGCTTTCATGTCTTTAAGGCTGTATTCGCGGTCCTTAAGTAGTTTTTCTTTAAAATTTAACGAGTCTTCTTTTTCTTGTAAACGGTTGTTTAGCGCCTGCTCAATGGTTGCACTTAGTGTTTGTAAATGAGCATTTTCGTTTTGGTACTGCGTAATTCGTTTTTCTAATAAGGTACTATCACTTTTTAAGCGCGTAATTTCCGTTTGGGTTTGGGTAAACTTGCTCTTTGATACGCATCCCCAGAGCATAATTAAGCTCATTGTAATTAATAATACGTTTCGTTTCATTACCTGCAAAAGTAGCATATACAAATTATAGTGTGGGCTATGTGTGTAATAAAATTAAATAGGCCGCTTATATTTGTGGCAGAGTTCAATTTATATTGATGTAATTTGAACGTATTTTTTCAAAACGTAATTAATTAATTTATCTGATGAAAGTATATTTCGACAACGCAGCAACAACACCCATGCATCCAGAGGTGGTAAAAGTTATGGCCGATATGATGATGCACAATTATGGAAACCCATCATCAATACATGCCCAAGGAAGGGAAGTAAAAACCATGGTTGAAGATGCCCGCAGAACCGTTGCAAAATTAATGGGCTGCACACCTGGCGAAATTTGTTTTACTTCTGGTGGTACTGAGGCCGATAACATGGCCATTAGGCAATCTGTTGAATCTTTAGGTGTTAAAAATATCATTACCTCTGCCATAGAACACCATGCTGTTTTGCATACTGTTGAAGAATTGGCCCATGAAGGTAAAGTTAATTTACATTTGGTAAACCTAACGCCAAACGGACATATAGATGTGGCCCATTTAGAGGAGTTGTTAAAAAACAACACCCATGTGCTGGTTAGTTTAATGCACAGCAACAACGAGTTGGGTAATATGATTGATGTGGAACAAATAGGTAACCTATGTAAAACACACAACGCCTTGTTTCACTCAGATATGGTTCAAACTGTTGGTCACCAACCTATAGATTTAAGTAAACTAAACGTACATTTTATTGCAGCTGGTGCACACAAGTTTAATGGTCCTAAGGGTGTTGGTTTTATTTACATCAACAGCAATGTTAAGTTACATCCGTTTATTACGGGTGGTGCACAAGAGCGCAACATGCGTGGTGGAACCGAAAATGTATATGGCATAGTGGGTTTGGCTAAAGCTTTGGAGTTAAGTTTAGCTCACATGGAAGAAGACAAAAAGCGTTTGCAAGAATTAAAAAACTATTTCATTGCCCAGCTAAAAGCTAATATTCCGGGTGTTGCATTTAATGGTGATGCCGAAGGTACTTCGTCTTATACTGTTTTAAATGTTTCATTTCCTCCTAGCCCAGTTGGCGAAATGTTATTGTTTAAACTAGATATTGATGGCATTTGTGCATCAGGCGGAAGTGCATGCAGCAGCGGAAGTGATGTGGGATCGCATGTGCTAAAAGCAATTGGTGCAAATAGAGAACGTGCAGCGGTGCGTTTTTCCTTTGGTAGCAGCAACACCATAGCAGAAGTAGATTATGTGATTGAAAGGTTGAAAGTGATGTTGAAGCTGGTTGATACGGCAAATGCATAACTTTTAACCTCCTATTTATGAGAACATTTTTTTTACTGCTTAGTGTTTTTACACCCTTTTTTTTATTGGCTCAAATAGATACAGCCAACATGCCTAAGCCCGTTTCTAAATGGAAAACCAAAATAGAAACAGGATTAAATATTACCCAAGCCAGTTACAGCGGAAACTGGAAAGCTGGGGGTGTTAACTCTATTTCTTTGGGTACGTTTTTAAATGCAAAGGCTGTTCGTAAAACCGAAAAAAATGAGTGGACCAACGATTTACAGTTGCTTTATGGCACAGTTAAAAACGATGGACAAGACCTGAGAAAAAATGCCGATCGTATATTTTTCGATTCTAAGTTTTCACATAAAATATCAAACCATTGGAATTTATTTGCCTCGGTCAATTTTATGAGTCAGTTTGATGCTGGTTTTGAATACAAACTGGTAAATGGGGCCGAGCAATCAAAACGTATTTCTGCTTTTTTAGCACCAGGTTATTTAACAGAAGCACTTGGTTTTGAGTACAAGCCCATCAACTATTTTAGTGCACAATTTGGTTTAGGTGCATTGCGTCAAACCTTTGTTACCGACCAACAACTGTACAACAACTATGGCCCAACCGACAAAGAGTTTAATGAGCTTTATGGTGTTAAACGTGGCGAGAATATGCGCAACCAAATTGTTTTTCAAACCGTATTAAACTTTGATAAAGAGGTGATGAAAAACGTAAATATAAAAGCCCGTTACATGGGTTTGCTTGATTACGATAGGTTAGCTGCTACATACATTGTTAGTCGTTTAGATGTAAGCATTACCGCCAAGGTAAACAAGTACATCAGCACCAACTTAAATGGCGTACTGTTATACGATTTTGATCAAGACAAAGACATTCAGTATTCTCAAGTAATATCGCTAGGGGTAATGTATACTTTTAGTAATACCAAGTAAGTAATCTCCTTGTAATTTTATTAAAAGCCGAATACCTTTATCGTATTCGGCTTTTTTGTTCATATTTACCATATGGCATAGCGTAATTTATTGTACTTTTACCACGTGAATTATTTAGATCAATTAAATGAACCGCAGCGCGCGGCTGTTCAGCAAATAGATGGGCCTGTGATGATAGTTGCAGGAGCAGGATCGGGCAAAACAAGGGTACTTACTTATCGTATAGCATACATGTTAGAGCAAGGCGTTGATGCCTTTAATATTTTAGCCTTAACCTTTACCAATAAAGCCAGCAAAGAAATGCGTGAGCGCATAGTAAGTGTGGTTGGAGCCGAAGCCAAAAACCTTTGGATGGGTACTTTTCACAGTATTTTTGCCCGTATATTACGCATTGAAAGTGAGAAGGTAGGATACCCGCGCAACTTCACCATTTATGATAGTGATGATGCAAAAAGTTTAATAAAATCTATTGTGGCCGAGATGAAGCTGGATGACAAGATGTACAAACCAGCACAAATTTTAGGACGCATTTCTGCAGCAAAAAATGCATTAATTAAAGCAGCCGCATACAACCAAGATCCTGAAAACGCCTCTTTTGACGAGACCACAGGTCGTCCGCGATTTGGAGCTATTTATGCAACATACGAGCAACGTTGCTTTAGGGCAAGTGCCATGGATTTTGATGATTTGTTGCTAAAAACACACGAGTTACTGCACAACTATCCCGATGTGTTAAACAAATACCAACACATGTTTAAGTATGTAATGGTTGATGAGTTTCAGGATACCAACCATGCACAATATTCCATCATCAGAATGTTGTCTAACGTATATCAAAATATTGCTGTAGTGGGCGATGATGCGCAAAGTATTTATGCATTTCGTGGTGCTACCATCAAAAATATTTTAAACTTTCACAAAGATTTTCCAGACACCAAAGTGTTTAAGTTGGAAGAAAATTACCGCAGTACCAAAACCATTGTTAATGCGGCCAACTCCATCATCAAACAAAATAAAGAGCAAATAGAAAAAAAGGTTTTTACGCAAAATGAATTGGGCGATCGCATTCGTGTGTTCCGTGCATTAACAGATAATGAAGAAGGCAAGATGGTGGCATCAGCGATTTTTCAGGATAAAATGAACCAACACCTGAACAATAAAGATTTTGCTATTTTATACCGCACCAACGCACAAAGTCGTAGTTTAGAGGAAGCTTTACGTAAGATGAATATTCCATATAAAATTTATGGTGGTTTGTCATTTTACCAACGCAAAGAGATCAAAGATTTGTTGGCATACTTCCGTTTAATTATTAACCCCAGCGATGAAGAAGCTTTAAAACGTGTGATTAATTACCCTACACGTGGTATAGGTAAAACCACCCTCGATCAACTTGCTATACTTGCAGCAGAGCACAACAAAGCGTGGTTCGAGATAATGGAAAATGCACATTACTTTGGTTTAAAGTCGGCTAATTTGTTAACCGATTTTGTGTTGATGATTCGCAGTTTTCAAACCCTTACAGCCAA
>CALPIR020000220.1 GCA_943323675.2 Chitinophaga pinensis
AAATGGCTATTTACTTTTAAAAGGAGGCGATTTAAAAGAAGAAACCAAAGCCATTAAAAGAATGAATCGTAAACTTTTTGTGGATGAATACCCATTAAAAGATTGGTTTGATGAAGAGTTCTTTGAAACCAAAAAACTTATTTACATTTATAGGTATTAACCATTTTATATACCAATCGGTTGCCCAAAAGGTAGCCGATTTTTTTTATCAAAAACCACCAAAATAGGCTGATATCAATAGCGTATCTCGTTACCTATTTTGGGATGCGGATACAATTATTATCTATTCAACAACTAGCTTTTTATACCCTACTTTGCCTGTTTGTGTTAATCTAATTATATACACGCCCGTTTGCAGGTTGTGTTGTATGGCATTAGAGGTATAAATATGATGCTGTTCTAAAACCATTTTTCCTGTTACATCAAAAACTTGTAATTGCGCATTTTTCACATCCCCACCAATGTTAAAATAACGGCTAGATGGATTAGGATAAATTTCTATATCCATTTTTTGTGCATGCTGCTCCATCAACCCAACGGCATTAACGCCACCAGTAACGCTTACTGCTGTACCTAACGACAATTGGTTGTATTGACCTGATGCTGAAGTTTCGATAAACAAAGCCCTTACGTGCATATAATTTACACCCTGAAATATATTGCTAATACTTGCCGAATTGGTATTACTTGTTGCAATGGCATTACCACCTTGCATGGCATTTAGCGATCTAAAAACCTGGTAACCCAGAGCTCCCGGAACGGCATCCCAAGTTAAGTTATACGTGGTTGAATCTGCATTAGGTATGGCTTTTACATTTTGCGGCATGGCATTATAAAACAAACGCAAACTGGGATCGCCCATTAACGAAACATGCACATATGATGGAAAGTAACTGCTAAAATAACCACTTAAAGTAACGGGAGTGAGTAGCCTACCATCAACATTATTTTGGGCTAGTTTGGCGCAATGCCCAATGGGGTGGCCCATGCTCATGGGGTGTAAATTCCAATGTGGACGGCCACTCCACATGCTGGCTAAACTCATTGGTTTTGAACATAAAGGTGCACGTAAAAAATTATTGCTGTTATCCCAATCGCCAAAATAACTGCCAAACAACATCATGTATACCGCATTAATACTATCAGAAACAAAATTGGATGTGTTACCAATACCCGATGCGCTGGTGTATGTACCACCGCCACAACCGTAGGCCAATAAATAAGACGATTGCTTCACTGCACTTAATAAGTCGGCTTCAGTAATGTTCTCATTACCTATCATGGTACTAAAACTTCGGTAACCACTGCTTGCAAAAGCCTCACCTCCCATTACACCAAAATTATTATCAACCACAGCTTTTCTGTTGGGTACAAATGCCATTGTTTTAAAATCATGTGCACGGTTTAAATAATTCTTAACCAATTGTGTATCGTTTTGCCCAAAGGCAGGCATGTTGGTTAAATCTACCCTGCCAATTTCTAAACTACTGGTATCTGGAAATATATAGTCCACATCAAATTTACCATCGCCAGGAATATTGTGGTTTCTAGATTGAGAGGCCGAGTCTATATTCACGGTATTGTCTGTCCAAATTTGTTCATTCATTACACCATAGTAAACATCAGCAGGCCATGCTCCTTTATGGTCGGGAGTATGTCCATCAGGAAAAATAATACCAGAATACGGCACAGGAATTCTCCCCAATAAATACAATTGTTGTGGTTTATGTATATCATTTTTATAGGTATAGTACCATGAAGATATGCGTTGTTTTACAGCAAAAACTGCCGCATTTCGTTGAACATGTATGGTATCAACAAACCAACCATCGGCTACCAAATCTTTTACCAACTGGTTTATTTCGGTTGCTAGCGGCAGCACATAATTGGCGTCAACTACTAATAACATTCGGCTTGCGGCTAGTGCGTCAGCCACAAGTGCAGAGGTTACTAAATACCCATGTCCTCTTTGACCGTTGGATAAATTACGTTGCACATAATACTCGTAAGTGCCCGATGTACTGTTATCAATATAAAAAGTATCGTTTGCAGCTTTAGTGGCAATGCTTGCTCCCCAATTTAATTGTCCGGGAGTTCTGCGGTATATATTATAATTGTTTGTGGTATTATCTTTATCCCAAACCAACTTAATGGGTGTTGATGTTCCCTCGCGTTTTACCATTACAGCATAGCTTTTTACCGTTTGAGAAAAACCGCTAACCGATAAACAAATAAATAAAAGCGCGCAAGTGTAAAGTTTGTAATTATGTTGCATAATTTGCATTTGAAATATGACCCAATTTATACATATTAAATGACTAACCAAATAGCCATAGCAGAAAGTTGGAAACTCGTTTTACGAGAAGAAATGGACAAGCCCTATTTTAAGGAGCTATTTCTTTTTTTAAAACAACAACATGCTGAGGGTAAAACTATATTTCCACCCGCTCCACAAATTTTTTCGGCTTTTGATTATACCTCCTTTAATGACACACGTGTTGTAATTATTGGTCAAGACCCATACCATGGTTTAATGCAAGCGCATGGCTTATGTTTTAGTGTAAACAAGGGCATTAAAGTTCCTCCATCCTTAAAAAACATGTACAAGGAACTAAAAACAGATATTGAAGGATTTAACATTCCAGCACACGGGGATTTATCGCATTGGGCTAAACAAGGTGTGTTGCTATTAAATGCCACATTAACTGTAGAACAAGACAAAGCCGGATCTCACCAAGGTAAGGGTTGGGAAGAATTTACTGATGCCGTTATTAAAGCCATATCAAACCAAAAAGAACATGTGGTATTTATACTTTGGGGAAAGTTTGCACAAAGTAAGGCCCATTTCATTGATGATTCAAAACACTTGGTACTAAAAGCCGCTCATCCCTCACCCCTCTCGGCATACAATGGTTTTTTTGGATGCAAACATTTTAGTCAAACCAACAATTATTTGAAGCAACATCATTTACCTATTGTTAATTGGTAATTCAATACATTTGTACAACTTATGAAACAATTGCGCATCATAGTTAATCAAGTAACAGAAAGTACCATTTTTGCTTTTCAGGCATTAAAGGGAAATAAGGTGCGCACTATCCTTTCAACCCTAGGTATAACCATTGGTATTTTTAGTATAATTATGGTTTTGGCTTTGGTTGATTCGTTAGAAAGAAATGTAAAAAAGAGTATTGATACTTTAGGTAAAGATGCCATAATAGTTGATAAATGGCCTTGGGATTTTAGTGGCGACTACAAGTGGTGGAAATTTATGAATAGGCCAAACCCGACACTTAACGAATTAAAACAAATTGAACTTAATAGCCAGTTGTCTGAAGCGGCTTGTTTGGTTGCCACTGTTGGTGGTGCAACGGTTGAATATGGCAGTAACTCGGCAACGGGCGTTAGTATATCGGGGGTTACGCATGATTATTACCAAGTAAAAAACTTTAACATTATTAATGGTAGGTATTTTACCGAAACCGAAACCAATAATGGGTTACCAGTTGTGGTGATGGGTTATGGATTAGCCAACAATTTATTTCCTAACGGTAATGCTGTAGGTAAAGAAATTGTAGTTAAAAAAAATAAATACCGGGTAGTTGGGGTAATTGAAAAACAAGGCGAAAGTTTATTTGGTAACCAGTTTGATAATTTAGTGATTGTGCCTGTTAAATGCCTAGCCAATTATATTCGATTAAACTCAAACCGAAACCAAACCACTATTGAAGTAAAAACAAAAGCGGGTGTATCGCCAGAGTTATTAGAGGAAGAACTACGCGGTATTATGCGTGCCCAACGTAAACTGCGTCCCGGACAAGAAGAAAACTTTGCCTTAAATAAAACCAGTTTATTTGATGCACCATTAAAAGCAACATTTAAAGCAGTTACCATTGCAGGATGGATTATTGGCGGTTTTGCTATGTTGGTGGGAGGCTTCGGTATTGCCAATATTATGTTTGTTTCGGTTAAAGAACGTACCAACCAAATTGGCATAAAAAAGAGCCTAGGTGCACGCAGCTATTTTATTTTAATTGAGTTTTTAGTTGAAGCTGTGGTGTTGTGTTTAGCAGGTGGTGCTGTGGGTGTAAGTGTAGTTGGGTTATCTGTATTTGCTGTACAATACTTTTTTGATTTTGAAGTGGTTTTGAGCATACC
>CALPIR020000221.1 GCA_943323675.2 Chitinophaga pinensis
ATAATAACGACCGTGTTTTTGTGCTCGATTCCATTAATGGTGTTTTATTGTTTGATGTATTTGGTTCTTATTTAAAAACCATTCCAATTAAAGGAATTAGCGAAGTAAAAGTGGCAACTAAAAATATATACTACTATAGTGGTGGTAAAATTAACCAGTACAATTGGCAAACAACGTTAAGCAGTAGTTTCTTAATGCCTGATACAGCTAGGGTGCAAAAAATGAGCATCGAAAAAGAAAGGTTATACATTCAAAAGCCTGATAGTATTTACATTTACTCGTTTTAGTTTAGGTTGGTGATGTGCTAAAAAAGTACGAAATTCGCGCACCTTTTGGGTTGGTGTTTGCTTACAAACGATAAACCCAAATTACATTTTTGATAAAAATTCGTCATGTTAAATAAATTAGAATCCATTAAAGTTAGGTTTGATCAAGTTCAAGATATGTTGTCGCAACCAGATGTGGTTGGAGACATGAAACGATATACCCAACTGAATAGAGAGTACAAAGAGCTTCAAAAAATAGTTGATAAATACTACGAGTACCGCGATTTGGTTGGTAATATAGAAAATAACAAGCAGTTACTTAGTAAAGAGAAAGACGAAGAACTACGTGAAATGGCAAAGGCAGAGTTGGATGAAATGATTCCAAAGGTTGAACCCATGGAAGAAGACATACGTATGTTGTTGGTTCCAAAAGACCCAGAGGACGATAAAAATGTGGTGCTGGAAGTACGTGGTGGAACTGGTGGAGATGAAGCCAGTATTTTTGCAGGAGATTTGTACCGTATGTACATGAGGTATTGCGAATCGAAGGGTTGGAAAACAGAATTAATTGATTTTACCGAAGGCACAGCTGGAGGTTATAAAGAGATTGTTGTTGAAGTTAGTGGAGATGAAGTATACGGAACATTAAAATACGAGAGTGGTGTTCATCGTGTGCAACGTGTGCCTGATACCGAAACGCAAGGCCGAGTTCATACATCTGCCGCAACGGTGGTTGTTCTGCCAGAAGCTGAAGAAGTAGATGTGCAAATAAACCCTGCTGATATAGATATGCAAACGGCAAGATCTGGTGGTGCGGGTGGTCAAAATGTAAACAAGGTAGAATCTAAGGTGATGTTAACCCACAGGCCTTCGGGAATTGTAGTGGTTTGTCAGGTAGAAAGAACACAGCTAGGTAACCGTGCTCGTGCCATGCAAATGCTACGTACAAAGTTGTACGAAAGGGAGTTGCAAAAGCACAACGAAAAAATTGCTAGTTCACGTAAAACAATGGTATCAACAGGTGATCGTTCAGCAAAAATCCGCACATATAATTACCCTCAAGGCCGTGTAACTGATCACCGTATTGGTTTAACTGTATACAATTTGCCCGATGTAATGAATGGGGAAATTCAAGAGTTTATTGATAAGCTTCAAATTGCTGAAAACACAGAGCGTTTAAAAGAAGGTAACTTGGCATAACACCCCAACTGTTTGCTTAAAAAAAACCACATACAGGTAACCAAAACCGCACGATATTTTACTTTGGGTGAGTTAAACGAACACACACTTGAGGTATGGTTTGTGCTACATGGTTATGCGCAACTAGCATCTGATTTTATTAAAGATTTTGAGGGGTTAGATAACGGCACAAGATTTATTGTGGCACCCGAAGGGTTAAATAAGTTTTACGCCAAGGGTTTTGGAGGCAAACCTGCCGCTACTTGGATGACCAGTGAAGACCGTGAGACTGAAATTGTTGATTACATCAATTACTTGAATACGCTTTACCAATCTTTAAATATTCCGCTACACGTAAAAGTAACGGTATTGGGTTTTTCTCAAGGAGTGGCAACGGCATCCAGATTTATACACCATACCCAACAAAAAGTAGATGCATTTATTATATACGCTGGCGAAATTGCTTCAGAATTAATCAATCCAATTTCAACCCCAATTAGTAAGTTACCCATTACCTACATTACAGGTAAAACCGATCCATTTATTACTCCTGAAAAACAACAGAAGATTTTTGATTTGATGAATCACCTTGATGCAAAAATTATTGAGTTTTCAGGTGGCCACGAGATAAAAAAAGAGGTGTTATTAAAGCTAGATTAAAACCCCGTTTTTAAAGGGCAAATTGGGTGCAATAATTAAACTATTTTACAATAAATAAGCACCCCTGTGTAATAACTCAAATTTAATATACGCTAAACACCTTGGTATTGTTCACGTAAGCCTACAAATCCAATTTCGGTACATACTTATGTACCTCAATTGGGCAGAAATAATGTATGATCTTGCAGGCTTAATCTCTTAAGATGAAAAATTATTTTATCAAGCCTTTTTTAGTTTTATTAATCTCTTTTACTGGAATCAGTTTATTTGGTCAAACCAATTTTGGTGGTTTGCCAAGGCCAAACTCTAATGTGTTTTCTTCGGCTAGATCTGGAGACACCTTATATATAGGTGGAGATTTTACTCAATTCACAACATCAGATACCGCAGCTCAATATGCGTCATTAATAAACAGGCCTAATGGCCGGGTTATTAGGTCGTGGCCTAGAGCAAACTCTACAGTGTGGATTTCAGTACCGGATGGTAATGGCGGATGGTTCATTGGCGGGGATTTTAGTCAAGTAGGGGATAGTGCGCGTCAGCGAGTAGCTCATATCAATAGTCAAGGCAAGGTATCTGCATGGAAAGTTAAAAACTGTAATAGCACCGTTAGGGCGCTTCAACTAGATGGCAGTAATTTATATTTAGGTGGTGAATTTACCATTGTAGGGGATAGTACAAGAAACAAAATAGCCATGGTTAATGCAACCACAGGCGTTGTTTCATTCATGTTTAGTGGTGCAGGATTTAATTCTGCAGTATATACGTTTTCAAAAAACAACACCAATTTATATGCTGGTGGTAATTTTACCAACTATGGTAGTTCAAGAACATACGGAACTTTATTAGATACTACATTAGGAAATATAATTAACACCAACTATCCACAGGCTAATAGTACAGTTTATGCATCTGTACCTGATGGTAACGGTGGTTGGTTTATTGCAGGAGCTTTCAGTCAGGTTGGTGATAGTGTTCGTCAACGTATCGCGCATATTAATGCAGCGGGTCGTGTTACGGCATGGAAAGTAAAAAACTGTAACAATGAAATTAGGGCATTAGAAATTGACGGCAACAACCTATATATAGGTGGTTACTTTACCATAGTTGCTGATAGTGTTCGTAACCGTATAGCACAAATAGATGCAACAACAGGAGCGGTAACCAGTAGGTTTAACGATGGCGGTTTTGACAATGTTGTATATTCATTTACTAAAAATAACAAAAATATATACGCTAGTGGTGAGTTTAGCGTTTACGGTCCATCGCGTAATTATGGTATCATGACGGATACCACATTTGGTAACATCGTTAATCAACCAGTTAGTGTTGCACAACCGAATAGTACAGTATTTGTAAGTATACCTGATGGAAATGGGGGTTGGTTTATTGGAGGACAGTTTACTCAGGTTGGTGATAGCGTGCGTCAACGTGTAGCTCATATCAACTCACAAGGGCGCGTATCTTCATGGAAAGTAAAAAATTGTAATAATAATGTTAGGGCATTACAATTAGATGGTACAAGTTTATATTTAGGTGGAGACTTTACTATTTTAGGCGACAGTGTGCGTAACCGTATAGCAGAGGTAGATGTTGCTACTGGAAGTGTTACAACTAAATTTAATGCTGGAGGTTTAAACAGCACTGTTTGGTCGTTAGCTAAAACAGCAAGTAATTTATACGCAGGTGGTAGTTTTACCAGTTTCGGAAGCGCACGAACTTATGGTACATTATTAGATACCACATTAGGAAATTTAATTAGCACCACCTACCCACAAGCCAATAGCACTGTTTATGCATCAGTACCTGATGGTAATGGAGGTTGGTTTATTGCAGGAGCTTTCAGTCAGGTTGGCGACAGTGCGCGTCAGCGTATTGCGCACATAAATGCTGCGGGTCGTGTTTCGGCATGGAAAGTAAAAAACTGTAACAACGAAATTAGGGCATTAGAAATTGACGGCAACAACCTATATATAGGTGGTTACTTTACCATAGTTGCTGATAGTGTTCGTAACCGTATAGCACAAAT
>CALPIR020000222.1 GCA_943323675.2 Chitinophaga pinensis
AAAACAAACTATACCCTAAAATCTAAAACTACGCAATACCACTAAGGCAAAATTTGGTGGTGTTTTTTTATGTGATTGTGCAGGTTTAGGGTTAAATTTATTTTGGGTGTGTTAATGATAAGCCAATGAAAAATTTAACTATGTTACAAATTAAAACTGTTCAAGGACGGCACCCCGAAAAGTCAGGGCAGTATGTCAGCCTGAACTGAGGTTGACCATCTTTTTTGTATTAACTTTAGAATTAAGAGGGTTTTATTTATTTTCGAATCATGTATATTTCTATCACGGGTTTAAAACCGAAAAGTATTTGGGGAACATTAAAGTTTTGGAATTTGGCTATTCCATCCTTTCGTCAGGCGCAAACTGCTAATGGTAATTTACATTGTGCTGTTAAGCGTATTAAGGGTTACCAGTGCACACTTACCGCATGGGAAAATCGTGTAGTTATGTTGGACTTTATGAGAAATGGTGTGCATCTAAAAGCCATGAAAGCTTTTTCAAGCATTGCAACAGGAAAAACATATGGTTATGAAGCTGCCGAGTTGCCTAATTGGGATGAGGCTTTTACTTTACTTCAAGAAAAAGGTAAGCAATACTAATCAACCTTTTCAATTTTAAAATATTCAATACTGCCTATTTGCATTCCGCATTTATTTAGCTCGTTTGCAGTTTTAATAAAAGGAGTAAGTTAAAAAATGAGGAGTCCTTCTTATGTTTTTTATCAATTTTAGCAACGGTTGTTTACCACATCTTCCTTTAATAGGAATATCTTTTTTTTCATTTCTTTAATCTCTTTAAGCTTTTGTTCTAAAGAAATTAACTTATCGTCCAAAATTTTAAGTTTTTGTTTCTTCGTATATTTTTTGTTGTACCAAGTGTCAATAATTTGCCCAATTTCTTTTATGGTAAATCCAACTGATTTGGCATCGCTTATAAATGCTAATTTATCAACGGTTACTTCATTATAATGAAAGTAGTTGTTAGACTTGATTGCTTCATTTTGTTTGCCTTCTATGAGTCCCGACTTTTCATAGAAGCGAATGGTATGGACAGAGATCCCAGTTTTTTTTGATAGCTCGTTTATTAACATGCCACAAATATAGTGTGTTGAAAAATAAATATCAACCATAGAGCATACTCTAATGTTGTAGGTTTCAATTTAACCTAATAGGTTTGCTATAAATTAAAGAATTATGAAAAAGACTGTATTGATTACCGGAACGTCTAGTGGAATTGGTAAGGCAACTGTATTTGAGTTTGCCAAAATGGGATGGAACGTTGTTGCAACCCAAAGAAATCCGGATAAAGAAACTGATTTTAATGGGCTTTCCAATGTAAAAATGTATGCTTTGGATGTTACCAGCCTTGATAGCATTAAACAAGCCATGAATGCCGCACAAAAGGAGTTTGGTAAAATTGATGTTGTAGTTAACAATGCTGGATATGGAGTGGATGGTGTTTTTGAAGCCATGTCTGATAAAATCATAGAAAATCAATTTAATACCAACGTATTTGGATTGATGAGGGTAACCAGAGAGGCCATTAAATTAATGAGACCAAATGGGGGAGGAACGATTATTCAAATTTCAAGTATGGGCGGTAAAATTACATTCCCTTTATATAGCATATACCATGCTACAAAATTTGCAGTAGAAGGCTTTACAGAGTCTTTGCACTATGAGTTGAATCAGTTTAACATTAAAATGAAACTAATTGAGCCAGGGCCTATTGTTACTGATTTCTATGGTAGAAGCCGTCAAATCATTAAGTCAACTGAAACAAATCAATATGATGGGTTTATTCAAAAGTTTAACGATGCTGCTGCAAAAGTAATGAAAGACGCTGAGGGCCCAGATGTGGTAGCGAAGTCAATTTACAAAGCGGCTACAGATAACAGCAATCAAATGAGGTATGCAGTTGGTAAGCCAGGACCGATGTTGTTAATTTTAAGAAAATTACTTTCAGATAAACTATACTTTTCGATGGTAAAAAAGAGTTATAATTTATAATGTAGTTGAAAGGGCATTTTTTATTTATTGATACGATGTATTATTTATATAACTGAATACTTTTTAATTTATTCATCAGGTTGTTTAACCTAAATAGAAAGCCTCACGTGTAGTGAGGCTTTTTTTATTATATCAATCAATAAACTCTTGTCCCCAATCATAAAGGGAAAGTATACTGGGCAGTAATTTTTCACCTTTCCATGTTAGCGTATATTCTACCATTGGTGGAACTGTTGCAAATACTTCTCTGGTAATGATACCGTTTAATTCCATGTTTTTTAATTCCTTCACGAGCATTCTTGTGTTAATACCCTCAATATTTCTTTCTAGTTCCTTAAACCTCATTTTACCTTTTGATAAAACATAAATGATGGGCATGGCCCACTTGCCACCAATTATATCTAAAACGTCCTTAAGGTTACAAGACTTTTCGGAAACAATTGTTTTATTTTTTGCCATAACTTATTGTTTGTGTTTATTACTTTACATTAGGTTACTACTATACAATAGTGTAACTACTTTCAAAAGTAAAGTATTGGATTTATGTTTGAAAACATTATTATAAAAATTACATAGAAATGAAACTATTACAAACAGTTGAATTGGGTGGTAAAACACTTAAAAACAGCACTGCTATGGCACCAATGACAAGATCTCGTGCTGATATTAGAGGTATAGTAGGTAACTCAACCATCACCTATTACACCCAAAGGGTGAGTGCGGGATTAATAATTAGCGAGGCAATTAACATTTCTGAGCAAGCTATTGGTAGTCCGCTTACACCAGGTATTTATCTACCAGAACAAATAGCAGCTTGGAAAAAAGTTACGCAGGCAGTTCATGAAAATGGAGGTATTATTTATGCTCAGTTATGGCATACGGGTCGTGTAGGACATTCCTTAGTAAAAAACGGATCTTTACCAGTTGCTCCATCAGCTATCGGTATTGAAGGTCAGCAACACTTTACTATGGAGGGTATGAAAGACTATGAAACACCAAGGGCTTTAAGCACAGAAGAGGTTGTAGCAATTATACATGAGTATAAACAAGCAGCTATTAACTCAATAGAAGCAGGTTTTGATGGTGTTGAATTGCATGCTGCATTTGGTTATTTACCTAATCAATTTTTAGCCGATAGTGCTAACCAAAGAACGGATGAATATGGCGGAAGTGACGAAAATCGCAATCGTTTTGTTGTAGAGGTTATGCAAGAAATGGTGAAAGCCATAGGTGCAGATAAAGTAGCCATCCGCATATCGCCAACAAGTACTTACAACAATATTTCACATCAAAACCCAATAGCGCAATTTACCAATCTGATTAATGAGCTAAACAAACTACCACTTGCTTATTTACATTTGATGAATGTTCCGTTTCCTTTGGATAAGTTTCCTCAATACCCTACTCATGTTATTGAAGAATTTGGAAAATTATCTAAACATGTTGTTATTGCTAATTGTGGTTATACCAAAGAAACAGGCGAAGCCGAGTTAGAAAAAGGAATTGCAAAACTAATATCATACGGTACATTGTTTTTAGCAAATCCTGATTTGCCAAAACGTTTTGAATTAGGAGCAGAATTAAACGAACCCGATAGAGCAACAATGTATGGCGGACAAGATAAGGGGTATATTGATTATCCATTTTTACCATAATTAGTAAATAGTAATAAGTATAAATTTAAAAGCAACCTTATAATTTTCATTATGAATAGAGTACAAGTAATACTTACATTAGACATGGATAACCTTCCTAGTAATTTTGAGGAAATAATAAAAGATGAGCAACGTGTTGTTGCCATCTGGAAAGAGGAAGGGATTTTAGAAAACTTATTTTTAAGACAATCACGTAATGGTGCCGTCTTAATATTTAAAGACCTTGACGAAGAAAAGGTAAAAGAGTTAATGGTAACACTTCCGCTATATAAATTGAGCAAGAGTGTGGAGTATTTTAATTTGATAAAACAGTTCTAATAGCCTGTTTTAACTATAGCTGATAATTTATTTTATTGGGTTAATTTATTTAATAAAACTTTAAATTATCACTAAACAAACCGTTTTGGTTAATAAAAAAAA
>CALPIR020000223.1 GCA_943323675.2 Chitinophaga pinensis
AGTAAATACCCACCACAACAAGCCAACAAAAAATAGAAAAAAAACAACTAAAGAGAAGATGAGATAGCCATCAACACCTTGCACATTTGCTAAAAACTGTTTCATTGTTTTTATATTTATATCCTTGATTGATGCCTGTTAATTACACCAACCAAGGAATGGTTATTTAATTATTTACTTGCTGTTTTATTTTTTTTGATATCTGTACCCATGCGCTGTAGGTATGCAATAATTGCGATCATTTCTTTACGACTATCAAGCGCTATACCTTCTTTTTTCAAGTTATCCGCTATTATTTTTGATTGCGCGATTAAATTATTGTTACCATTATCAATTTCATATTGAGTATAAGGCACACCTAAAGTTCTCATTGCTTTTAACTTTTTAATGGTGGTACTCATATCTAAATCTTGTTCTGATAACCATTGGTAATTAGGCATAATACTACCTGGCGACTTGGTACGGGGATTCATCATGTGATAGTAATGCCAACTATCTGGGTATTTACCTCCAATTCTCATCAAATCGGGACCAGTACGTTTTGAGCCCCACAAAAACGGATGATCGTAAACGTATTCACCTGCTTTTGAATACTCGCCCATGTAGCGTTCTGTTTCACTACGAAAAGGACGAACCCATTGAGAGTGGCATGTATTACATCCTTCGCGTATGTAAATATCACGACCTTGCAATTCTAATGGCGTGTAAGGTTTTACACTAGCAATGGTAGGTATGTTTGATTTGATTAAGAATGTTGGTATCATTTCTACCGCACCACCAATTGCTATCATAACAACTGCTAAAACAGTAAATGTAACTGGTTTTTTCTCAAGCACTGCATGCCAAAACTCTCCTTTTTTAAATAAGGTTGATTTCTCTAATGCAGGAGCCTCAGCGGGTTCGTTAGCTATTAAATTACCTTGTTTAATGGTTTTAAAAATGTTAAAAATCAACACCAAGAAACCAGATAAATATAATGTACCTCCCACTGAGCGTAAAACGTGTAATGGTAAAATTTGTATCGTAATTTTTAAAAACTCAGGGTATTGTAACGTTCCTTCTGGAGTAAACTCTTTCCACATTAAACCTTGAGTAAAACCGCTCCAATACATAGGAATTGCATAAAAAACAATACCTAAAGTAGCCAACCAAAAGTGTATGTTCATTAACCGTTTAGAGTAAATGGTTGTATTGTAAATACGCGGAATAATCCAATAAATAATAGCAAAAGTTAATAGACCATTCCAACCTAACGCACCAACGTGAACGTGTGCTACAATCCAATCAGTAAAATGAGCAATAGCGTTTACATTTTTTAATGATAGCATGGGACCTTCAAACGTTGCCATACCGTAAGCTGTAACACCTACTGCAAACATTTTCAAAATAGGTTCATCACGCACCTTATCCCATGCACCGCGTAAAGTTAATAAACCATTTACCATGCCTCCCCAACTTGGGGCAATTAGCATGATAGAGAATACTACACCTAAAGATTGTGCCCAATCTGGTAATGAGGAGTATAACAAGTGATGAGGCCCTGCCCAGATGTATAAGAATATTAAAGACCAAAAGTGTAAAATAGAAAGTTTGTAAGAGAAAACAGGACGACCAGCTGCTTTGGGTAAGAAATAATACATCATACCTAAAAACGGAGTAGTTAAGAAAAATGCAACAGCGTTATGTCCATACCACCATTGTACCAATGCATCTTGCACTCCTGCATATACTGAGTAACTTTTGGTTAAGCTAATTGGTAACTCGATAGAGTTTACAATGTGCAGCACGGCTACTGTAACAAACGTAGCCAAGTAAAACCATATCGCTACATACATTTGTTTTTCTCTGCGTTTAATAATTGTACCAATCATATTGATACCAAAGGTTACCCAAATCAAGGCAATCATAATGTCAATTGGCCACTCTAATTCGGCATACTCTTTTGATGAAGTATATCCTAAAGGCAATGAAATGGCTGCTAATAAAATGATGATTTGCCATCCCCAGAAGTGGATACGACTTAATACATCGCTAAACATACGTGCTTTGCACAAACGTTGTAACGAGTAATAAACACCCATAAAAATTGCATTACCAACAAATGCAAAAATAATTGCATTGGTGTGTAAGGGTCGAACACGGCCAAATGTTGTGTATTGATTACCAAGATTTGCTGCTGGCTCATATAATTGTATCGCAATGAGCAACCCTACCAGCATGCCGACCAGACCAAAAACAATGGTAGCAATTCCAAAGTCTCTTACAATTTTGTTGTCGTAATTAAATTTTTCAATTTGCATATTTTATTAGATTAGAGTTATAGATAAATAGTAGAAATGGGTAAAATGTAATTAGTAAAAATTATGTTGTTGAATTGTTTTCCGCTTCAATGGTATTTAATTCTTCCTTAGGCTTTATATCATCAAAAAGTATACGCACAGAGGGGGTGTAATCATCATCCATTTGTCCTGATCTTACCGACCAAATAAAAGCCCCTAAAAAACCTAAGGCCAATAAAAAACTGCATCCAATTAGTAAAAACATTACGCTCATTGCAAGCCTCCTTTTTTAGCAAAAAATGTGGTGGTTAATGTGGTAAATACGATTACAGTTACCGAACTTATTGGCATAAGTACCGCAGCAAACAAGGGTGATAATGTGCCCTGAACCGCAAAACTTAATCCTAATATATTGTATATTAATGAAATAACAAAGCTTATGTGAATAACCTTTAATGTATTTCTAGCAAAATCAAAGTACTTAGGGAAATTCAAAAACTCACCTGCATCCATAATTACATCACTTGCGGGAGAAAAATGCGCGGTGTTTTCTGTCACAGAAATACCAACATGTGCTGCCTTTAATGCCCCAGCATCATTTAATCCATCACCAATCATTACAACTTTTTTATTTTGTTGCTGTAAGGCATGAATAAAGTTTAACTTATCAGCAGGTGATTGATTAAAAAACATCTTCTCATCTTGCTTAAAATATGCTCTTAAACTATCGCGTTCTTTGTCATTATCGCCTGATAATAAGTATTGGTTAAAAGATGGAGCCAATTGAGTGAGGATATCAGCCAAGCCTTTGCGATAGCCTTGTTCCATTTCAAAAAAGCCAAGTAGTAGGTTATCTATTTTTATATAAACGCGTGTAGCTAAGTTATTACCTTTTTCGTTTTGATTAGCACCTACAAAATTTTGCGAGCCAATAACTATGGCATTATCATTTACTTTAGCCTCCATACCTTTACCAGGTATTTCTTTAAAAGAAGTAACTAAAGGCACATTTTGAATGCCCAAATAAGATTTAATTTTTTGGCTTAATGGATGTATGGATTGCGAAACTACTGCTGCAATAATTTGTATTTGATTAACAGATAATGGCTTGCCGAAATATACAATACTAGATGCTGATGGTTGGGTTAATGTTCCGGTTTTGTCAAACACCAACGTATCCATATGCGCCATTTGCTCTACAACAGCAGGCGATTTAATGTAAAACTTGTTGCGACCCAAAACACGCATTGCAGTGCCCAATGCAAATGGACTTGATAGTGCCAATGCACAAGGACAAGCTATAATTAATACGGCTGTAAATGCATTTAATGATAATGATGGATTTACAACCAACCAAAACGCGGCACTACCAAAGGCAATAATTAACAATGCAATGGTAAAATATTTGCTTACTACTTGCTGAAAACTTTGAATATTACTTGTGGTGTTTTTTGCAAATGTTTCGTTGTTCCATAGTTGTGTTAAATAACTTTGCGATACTTTTTTACTTACTTCTAACTCTATGTTAGCGCCTTTTTGGCGACCCCCTGCATAAATAATTTCACCAACTACTTTTTTAATAGGATCAGATTCGCCTGTTACAAAACTAAAATCTACCTGGGCATCACCATTTAATAATATGGCATCAGCAGGAATGAGCTCATTGTTACGAATTTTAATTCTATCGCCAATAGCCAAGGCTGTAACGGGAACTGTTATTTCATCATTGTCTTTTATTACGGTTACAGCTACAGGGAAATATGATTTATAATCACGCTCGAATGATAAAGTATCAAAT
>CALPIR020000224.1 GCA_943323675.2 Chitinophaga pinensis
ATTCCAACTCGTCAAAACGTTTCATGGTATAGTTATCAAAATTAATTTTAAACCTGCGCGAGGCAGAGGATACTACTATCTTTTGTTTCTAATCTATAATATTCAATTTTAATAAAGCGTTACCTTTACTGTGGTCGAGCAACTGAAAAAACTCTTGAACAAATTGTTGTTTCACCCTTTCTGTTTTAATATTAACCAAAACAGAACTTAACATTTTTTCACGTACATCGGCCAATAACATCATGCTGTTTACCTTTAGCTCAAACTGGTCTTCGCTATTAAAACGTGGTTTCATCATACCTTTTAAAAATAGCATTTGCCCTACATTAATAAAGTGTCTGTACTTTAAGTAGTCTTCGCTCCACATCATTATTTTAGTAGATCCACTATAATCCTCAATAGTAAATCCACCATAGGGTTTGTTGTTTTTCTGACTTGTTTTTTCGTAACAATCAATTACTACACCTGCAATACTTACCTCTACTCCTTTTTTCTCTTCCAGTTCGGCAATGTTGGTATTTACAAAATTGTTAAATTCAATTTTATAATCATCTAAAGGATGACCGCTTAAGTACATGCCAACTACTTCTTTTTCTTTATGCAATTTTTTCATCAAACCCCATGTTTCGCAAGCTGGAATTGTGGGCTCAGCTAAGGTAACGGTGGTGGCACCTCCAAACAGTGATTGTTGGTTTGCATTTTCGTTAGCAGCCGCATTATTGGCATAACGTATTGCTTTTTCAAGCAAGTTTGGCTCATCGCCTTCTTCAGGATGGAAATATTGAGCACGATGTACATTCGGGAAGCCATCAAATGCACCTGCAAATGCTAATCCTTCTAATGTTTTTTTACTCACCAATCGCGAACTTACACGTTTAGTTAAATCGAAAATAGAGGTAAAAGGCCCATTGGCATCACGCTCGGCAATCAATTCAATAACAGCAGCTTCACCCACTCCTTTTATCGCACCTAATCCAAAGCGTATTTCACCTTTTTTATTTACTGCGAAATTTACTTGCGATTCATTTACATCAGGCCCAAGCACATTTGTACCCATGCGTTTGCACTCCTCCATAAAAAAAGTAACCTTCTCGATATTACTTTGGTTATTGGTTAGCAGTGCACTCATATATTCACCCGGATAGTGAGCTTTTAAATAACCAGTTTGAAATGCCACAAAAGCATAACATGTAGAGTGCGATTTATTAAATGCGTAAGAAGCAAATGCTTCCCAATCTGTCCATATTTTTTCTAATACTTTAGGATCGTGCCCCTTGGCAGATGCCCCTTCAATAAATTGGGGCTTTAATTTGTCAAGCGTTTTACGGTCTTTCTTACCCATTGCTTTACGCAGCACATCGGCATCCCCTTTGGTAAAGTTAGCCAGCTTTTGCGATAGCAACATCACCTGCTCTTGATACACCGTAATACCATAGGTATCTTTAAGGTGCTCTTCCATATCAGCCACATCATATACCACTTCTTCTTTACCATGTTTACGGTTAATAAAATTTGGGATGTATGCTAATGGCCCTGGACGATACAAGGCATTCATGGCAATCAAGTCTTCGAATCGATCTGGCTTTAACTCTTTAAGGTATTTTTGCATACCAGCACTTTCAAATTGGAAAGTACCATTGGTTTCGCCTCTAGCAAATAAATCCAAAGTTGATTTATCATCAAGCGGTATGGTATCAATATCTAGGTCAATGCCATGGTTTTGTTTAATTAATCGCAAAGAATCACGAATGATGGTTAAATTTTTTAACCCCAAGAAATCCATCTTAATTACACCCGCATCTTCAATTACTTTGCCATCATATTGGGTAAGCAATAAATCAGAGTCTTTGGCTACCGCAACTGGAATTAAATCAGTTAAATCTTGCGGTGCAATGATTATACCTGCCGCGTGCACACCTGTACCGCGAACAGACCCTTCCAAAATTAATGCTTCACGTAATACAGTAGCCTTTAAATCGCTACCTTGATGGTACTCCCGAAGTTTTTTTACATTTTCTATGTCTTCACTTTGAAGGCCTTCTTTATCCTTTAAACTTTTATCCCCATCAATTGGTGC
Organism: Chitinophaga pinensis; assembly: GCA_943323675.2. GTDB lineage: Bacteria > Bacteroidota > Bacteroidia > UKL13-3 > UKL13-3 > UBA6183. The sequence continues at coordinate 2,078 of CALPIR020000224.1, forward strand.
ATGAATAACACGATCGAGTGATATACCCGGTTTATCAGGTACTAACTTAGCCAACATGTTACTTTCTTGCAAAGGCAAATCAAGCACACGGGCCACATCTTTGATACTCATTTTAGCAGCCATACTGCCATAAGTTACAATTTGAGCTACCTGGTTTTTTCCGTATTTATTAACCACATAATCAATCACACGTTGCCTGCCTTCATCATCAAAATCGGTATCAATATCGGGCATTGATTTACGATCAGGATTTAAAAAACGTTCGAATAGAAGTTGATACTTGATGGGGTCTATATTGGTTATACCTATACAATATGCAACCACACTACCCGCTGCAGAACCACGTCCGGGACCAATAAAAACGCCCATGTCTCTTCCTGCCTTTATAAAATCTGATACAATTAAAAAGTATCCTGCAAAACCCATTGTTCTAATGGTATGTAATTCAAACTTTAATCGTTCTTCAATTTCAGGAGTGATTTCCTTATAACGATCTTTGGCACCTATCCAGGTAGTATGCTCCAAATAATCCATTTGGGTATCAAAGCCAGGAGGTATAGGAAAATTAGGCAACAAGATATCGCGTTTTAAATCCAACAACTCTACCTTGTCAACAATCATGTTGGTATTATCAATGGCTTGCGGAATATCACTAAACAGCTTAGCCATTTCCTCCGTTTTTTTGAAGTAAAACTGATCGTTGGCAAATGCAAAACGTTTTCCTTTAGCAAACGATTCGTCATCGTTAAACTCTTTCATGGAGGGCGTACTTTGCTTTTCACCGGTATTTATACATAGCAAAATATCATGTGCGTTGGCATCCGCTTGGTCTACATAATGCGAATCATTTGATGCGATAACATGTACATTATGTTTTGCAGCAAATTTCAAAAGTACTTCATTCACTTTGTTTTGCTCGGGTATATCATGTCGTTGAAGTTCTACATAATAATCATCACCAAATAAATCCAACCACCATTTAAATTCTTTTTCACCTTCATCATCCCCATTTCGTAATATTGCTTTTGGAACCATTGCACCAATACAACAAGTGGTAGCGATCAACCCTTTGTGGTACTTTAAAATAAGTTCTTTATCAATTCGAGGATATTTGCTATACATTCCCTCCATGTATCCTAGAGAGCATAGTTTAATCAGGTTGCGGTAACCTTCCTCATTTTTAGCAAGCAGTAATTGATGAAATCGTTTGTCTTTATCTTCTTTGGTAAATGACTTTTTATGGCGGTCGGCAACAACATAAAACTCACAACCCACAATAGGTTTCACCAGTGGTTTTCCATCTGCACCTTTGTGTTTATATGCCTCGGCTACAAACTTAAACGCACCAAACATATTTCCATGGTCGGTAATAGCCAATCCGGGCATTTTATCATCAATGGCCTTTTTGAATAGCTTACCTATATCGGCAGCACCATCAAGCAATGAAAATTGTGTATGAACATGTAAATGAGAAAACTGAGACATTTTATTTTTTACTGAAATTGGAGGGCTAATTTACTGAATAAGTGAAAACTTTCAGATACATGTTGAAAACTAAGGTTTAAGCGTGTTTTGCTGGTATAGATTAGCTTCATTTCAAACAATTTGAGTCGCTTTTTGTCATAATACTAAGTTGTTAACTTTTTCTTTACACATTAATAAAAACTTTTATACATTTGATTTTAAGAAAATATAAACTTAAATAAACATAAATACATCAATGAAAAAAATCTACTTACTAGGATTATTAGCTGCAAGTTTTGCAGTTAATGCTCAGGCGCCTCAAACGGGTGACTTGGGAAATCAAGCTAAAACTACCAGTAAGCAAATCGGTGATCACACACCTGCTTCTCCAGTTGTTAACCGTCAAGCTAACAATAGAGTTGGCTTAACTGGCAAAGGTTATGGTAAAAACTCGACTTGGGTTGTAGTTGGTCAAACAGAATTCGACCGTCCAACCAATGCTTCTACATATAGACGCATCATCACTTATCCTAA
>CALPIR020000225.1 GCA_943323675.2 Chitinophaga pinensis
CCCAAACCGCTCTCGCCAAAGTTGGTTAAATGATTTATCGGCAAGTACAGGAAACTGTCTTCTTTCGCCCCAAGCTGTTTTAAAAAATGATTTTAACATAAATCCTTTAATAGAAACACCTTTATTCATGTTCTTGCGGCTTAGCATTATTTTTTTCCAACTGTACCACATCAGCTTTTCGCTATTTTTTACCTCACCTTGTTGCACACTGTCTTTTCTATTTCGCAACAAGTGGTTATGGATATCAATTTTGACTGGGCACACATCCGTGCATTTACCACAAATGGGACTGGCGAAACTCAGGTGTTTAAAATCTTCTACTCCGCTTTGGTGTTGTGCCCAAACAGAACCAATTGGACCTGAGTTGGAACTACCATAAGCGTGACCACCAATATTTTGAAACACTGGGCAAACATTTAAACATGCACCACAACGGATGCAGCCCAAAGCTTGTCGTTGCTCGTGTTGAGCTAAAATATTACTTCTACCATTATCAACCAAAACAACATAAAATTCTTTTGGGCCATCCATATCATCAGCAACCCTTGGTCCAACCAACGAATTGTAAGTTGTTATTTTTTGTCCAGTGCCATAGGTACCTAACAAGCTAAAAAACAATTCGGCATCATTTATAGATGGAATCACTTTTTCGATACCTGCAACCACAATATGCACTTGCGGCATGGATAAACACAAACGTGCATTACCTTCATTTTCTGTAACGCCTACCATACCCGAATCGGCAATTAAGAAATTTGCCCCTGTAATGCCTATCGAAGCTTTTAAAAACTTACCGCGCACCTCGGCTGCAACATCAGCTGCAATATCTTCAGGGTCGGCTTCTATTGAAGTACCTATTTTGGCATTAAGTAATTGGGTTATCTCTAATTTTGTTTTGTGCATTGCAGGAGTAACCATATGATAAGGTTGCTCGTTAGCTGCATCAACAATATATTCACCTAAATCAGTTTCGGAAACCTCAACTCCATTTGCACGCAAATGCGCATTTAACCCAATTTCTTCGGTTATCATGCTTTTGCCTTTAACCACTAATTTAGCATTGTGCTTATTAATGATGGTTGTAATTTCTGTTAAAGCACCTTTAGCATCATCGGCCCAAAGTACTTTACCCCCTTTTCGTATTACGTTAGATTCAAATTCAATTAGATATTTATCAAGATTTTCAATTACTTTCCATTTAAAATAAGCAGCACGTTCACGTGCTAACTCTAAATTAGAAAATTGTTTTTTAGCGCTAACAAAAGCCGCTTCGTATTTGTGCACATTAACTTGCATACGGCTGCGGTGTTCGCGATCAAACGCAAACTTTTCTGATAGTTCTAAAAATTCATCTTGCTTACGCATTGGATCAAAGTAAATGTTTTTTTTTATTAATCAGTCAACAGCACATTGTCGATAAGCCTCACATTTGAACACCAGCATGCAATAATTACTGCATAATGTATTTCGGGCCTTACTAATTCATGTTGCTCCATCGTGTCTGCATCTACCAAAGCCAAATATTCTAATTTTAACTTGGGGTGATTTAACCATTGTGCTTTGGCAATACTTATTACTTCACTTGCCGAAACACCCGCCAATACTTGCTGTTTCACAAATAACAAGGCTTCATATAATCGAATTGCTACAGCCCTTTCATCATCCGTAAGCCTTACATTTCTTGAGCTCATCGCCAATCCACTAGATTCGCGTTTGGTAGGCACAATGTTCATTTGAATGTTAGAAAAACGTTTGTTAATTAAGTGTTTCACCACCATACATTGTTGCAAATCTTTTTGTCCAAAAAATACTGCATCAGGCTTTACTGCGTCAAATAATTTACTTACAATCGTAATCACGCCATCAAAATGCCCTGGTCTTAGTGCGCCCTCAAAACTATTGGTAACAGTACCAAAATTGTATTTATCTGCAACCACTTGAGCACCGTACATTTCAGCACTAGAAGGCAAAAAAAGTACATCACACTGATTTTGTGTAAGCTTTACAATATCCTGTTCGATGGTACTTGGGTATTTTTCAAAATCTTCGGTATTGTTAAATTGAGTTGGATTTACGTAAATGGTGCAAACAGTATAACAACCTTTTGCTTTTGAAGCTGCTATTAAATCTAAGTGGCCTTGATGAAGTGCACCCATCGTTGGAACATACCCAACCTTGCCAAATTTGGGGCGATTCTCGGATAAATGATCCTGTAACAGCTTAATGGATTTAAATACAAACATGTAGATCGCTAATTATGTGTGGTTTACAGAATAATACAAAATAAACTGGGCGGTATATTAGTAATTTTCTATAAATTTTATATATTTTTGTAAACTTTTTTAAGCACATCCATCATGGCAAAGAAGAAAATTTTGTTCATTTCATCAGAAATGAGCCCCTATTTAAAAGTGAGTACAGTTGCGGAGTTAGCCAGACGATTACCTCAGGCCATTCAGGAGAAAGACAACGAAATCAGGGTATTGATGCCCAGATATGGTTGTATCAACGAACGAAGAAACAGGTTACATGAAGTTGTAAGGCTATCTGGTATTAATATTACGATAGACGACAATGATAATCCACTAACCATTAAAGTGGCTTCATTACCAGAAGCCAAAATGCAGGTTTATTTTTTAGACAACGAAGACTATTTTCATCGTAAGTTCGTTTACACAGACGAAAACAACGACTTTTTTGGCGACAATGATGAACGTACCATCTTCTTTTGCAAGGGTGCTTTAGAAACAGTAAAAAAACTAGGTTGGCAACCAGATATCATTCATTGCCAAGGCTGGATGACAGGTTTAATACCATTATACCTTAAAACTATTTACAAAGACGAACCCGTATTTAAAAATGCAAAAGTGGTTTTCAGTGTATTCGAAAACCAATTTGAGTGCAGTTTAGGTAAAGATTTTGCACGTAAAGCAAGCCTAAATACCATTGATAATAAGCAAATGTCATCTTTGGATTCATCTTGCACAGGTTTATACAAATCGGCTATTACTTATGCTGATGCTGTAGTAAAATGTAGCAGTGAAATAGATCCTGAAGTTGCTAGTTTTATTAAAAAGCAAAAAGGTAAAGTAGTTTTAGATCACAACGAACAAGAAGGTTACGTAGAAGACTATATTAAACTGTATGATAATTTATTGGAGAGACAGAACTAAACATTTTGCATACTTGCTGTTAACGGCAGTTGTTCTAATAAATTTTTCATGCAAAAAAGAAAATAACGAAGTTGGATCTGACGTTATTGGCAACCGAAGCGGCTTTGACGTGCAAGTTACTGATACATTCGAGGTAATAACCTACAGCAGTCCTGCAGATAGCGTTGACACTCGTTTTCTTACCTATTATATGCTTGGCCAAATAAACGACCCAATTATGGGTGTTACTGCGGCTAATATTGTAACTCAATTTTTATATCCTGTTGCAGGTTTTACTTTTGGTAGCCAAACCATTGATTCTGTTGTGTTGCAAATCCGCTATGCAGCTTCATCAGCCATTTATGGCAATAATACAGCGCAAACCATTAAGGTGTATGAGGTAAATGAAGATTTGCCTACTTCCTTATCAGAGTACTTTTATTCTAATAGGAATTACCAAACATCTCCTACCGAACTAGGATCATACAGCGGCCAGTTTAATTTAACTGACAGTGTTATTGAGTATGTTGCAGGTAAACGAATGAGCTACGCACCACAATTGCGCATCAAATTAACCGATCCTGCTTTTATTAATAAATTAAAAACAACCCCAGTTGATTCATTTACCTCGGCTACTAATTTCAAATCTACTTTTAAGGGATTAATGATTTCTGCTGAACAATCGTTAATGGCTTCTGGTGATGGTGCTATTGCTTATTTTAACATGAGGTCTGATAACCCGCAAACAGCATTAGTAGTTTATTGTAGAAACGACACTGCTCAGGTTAAATACGTGTTTCCTATTTCAGGTACTGCAGAAGTTAAAACGAACCAATATAAGCACCGTAATTTGCCTAC
>CALPIR020000226.1 GCA_943323675.2 Chitinophaga pinensis
AAACCGGGTGTACTTCATCAAAACTTGCGCGATCCATTCTCCAAACCTAAACTCGCTGCGGTTAGTTAATAATAAACTAGGGCGAACAGTGATAAAGCTATTATAATTTAAGTTGGCTACATGTTGCTCCACATCGCCCTTAACCTTATTATAAAATATTGCAGAGGTTGAATCAGCTCCCATTGCGGTAACTAAAATAAACTGTGTGGCCCCTTTTTGTTTGCAAATACGAGCCACATCAAGTACGTAATCGTGATCTATTTTATAAAACGCAGCTTTACTGCCAGCAACTTTAATTGTTGTACCTAAACAACAGTATACATCATCGGCAGCCATTTGGTCACTGTAATCATTCAACGCATCAAAATTTACAATTACAACATTTAACTTATGATGTTTAATGGTTAGTGGCTTGCGTGATAATACCAAAATGCGCAAATAACTATTATCTTCAAGTAATTGATATACTAAGGCTTTTCCAACTGCGCCTGTTGCCCCTACCACTAATGCTGTTTTCATAATTAAAATGTATTTATAAATAATGGCACGAAGTTAACAATTAACTCCTGCCACAATACATGAATTTATTAGCCTAATAATAACTTAGAATAACTTATCATGTTGCTTTTTCAGTTTATATGCCTGATTACAAGTTGATTAATCAATTACCGAACACTTCGCAAATAGGCTGCGAAGTGTTATACAAACTTTGTACTCAGAAATAAAAACAAACAACGTCATGAATACACTAGAACAAATGGTTTACACCGTAAAACCTACACAGATTTTAGACAATGCCTTACAGACTTTACACCGCGGTGAATTTACAGAAGCACTTCATTTATTTAACATGGTGCTTTTGCTTGATAGTGAAAACAAAGTAGCACAAACAAAACGAGCTTTGTGTTACATGTACATGGGTAAGCTTAAAACAGCCCAGGCTATTTTGGCTAAAATGTTAGAAGAAGGAGAAAACGATTCGGAAGTGTTTTTCCATTTGACAGAACTATATAAGATAAACTTAAACTATGATGTGGCATTAACTTTTTTAGTTAAAGCACTTGAAATAGATAACCACAATGCAAATTATTTATTGATGGCCGCAGAATTATGTTACTTACAAAAAGATTTTGATGAAGCATTCCATTTTATTAATAAAGCAATTGTAGTTAGTCCATTTAGAAAAGACCTATATTATTGGAGAGCACTTGTATTTGTTAAATACAACAAACCGGAAATTGCGATTGGCGATTTAAATAAAGCAATCAGTTTAGATGAACAGTATGCAGATGCATACAGATTAAGAGCGCATTGTAAAATGCTATCGGGCGATATAGAAAACTACCTAAAAGACTTGAAATTAGCACAAAACGTAACGGATTACCACCATAATCAACGTTTAGCGGCCTAAACTTCCATGTAATAAATGGAGTTGGTTTTTATTACAGCCAAGTCGCACGTTAATAGGAGTGCAACTTTTGCCCAAACATTGAAAATTGATGTGTATAACCCCACTGATACTAACATGTTACTAACATTTTTATTATCAATGTGCATAAGCGCAATGTAGCTACAAAATTTTGTGTGTATCTATAAGCATTAAATTTCGGGGAAACCAAGCTTGAATTGTATATTTACAACATGTTTTAAACAAAACATACACTCTGATTATCAACACTTTAAAAAAAATTACCATATAATGGAAGAAAAAGTAACCGTACTAGCGAAGAGAAAAACTACTGCATTTTTGTTTGATTACTTAATGGATCAAAAAGTTATCTTCACTATTTCTCCTCGTCCAATGATTAATGATGAGTTTGAAATTGATGTGCAAATTGGCAACATTAAACAAGCCATTGCATTAGGTATGTTTTTAAAAGAAAACAAGTATGAGGTTTTTGGCTTAGGTGAATTTAACAAGGTAAAAACCGTAACAAACGGAAACGGTAGCAACAAAAAATCCGACAGCAAAGAAGATTTAACTTCTAAGATTGCAGAAGAGTCTGCTCCGTTGTTGAACTTTTAACCCACATTAATCAATAGAAGCTTTACTAAAGCGAACTACTTGATTAACATACAGAAAATAATGTTGAGTTTTATATTGAATTTAAAACACATCGACATTGACCATTGCATTTTATATTTAACAATAAATGCAATTTGCAAAATTGGGTAAACCCAGGTTTAGAATTTGTTCTACAATTTGCCAAAGTTGTTGAATTGGAAATTATTTATCGATTCAGGCCGATTGAATAATAGACTGAACTTGGGATTAATTGGAAGCCCGGTAACGGAAGTTGCCATGTTTTAATAGGTTTCATTTTTTGATTACACAAAAAAGCCCTCGATGTATCGAGGGCTTTTTTGTTTGTATTTTCTAATGTTGAGACTCTTCCATTAAATATGCTTTTATAAATTGATCTAATTCGCCATCCATTACTCCCTGCACATCACTTGTTTCTATATCGGTACGTAAATCTTTAACCAATTTATACGGATGAAAAACATAATTACGAATTTGAGATCCCCACTCTATTCTTTTCTTTCCTGCCTCTAATATTTGTTTTGCTTCATTGCGTTTGCGCAACTCCAATTCATATAACTGCGATTTTAACATTTTAAATGCACGCTCTTTGTTTGCACTTTGACTGCGGTCCACCTGACAAACAATAACAATACCTGTTGGCTTATGAGTTAATTGAACCTTGGTTTCCACTTTGTTTACATTTTGGCCACCAGCACCACCACTACGAGATGTTTGAATTTCAATATCTGCATCTTTAATTTCAATCTCAATGCTATCGTCTATTATTGGATAACAATAAACTGAGGCAAATGAGGTATGTCTGCGGGCGTTGGCATCAAATGGAGATATACGCACCAAACGATGCACCCCATTTTCGCCTTTTAAATAACCGTAGGCAAATTCACCAATAATTTCAATTGAGCAAGATTTAATTCCTGCACCATCACCGGGCTGTTCATCAACAACACTAGCCTTAAAACCGTGTTTATCAGAATACATGATGTACATACGCATCAGCATTTCTGCCCAATCTTGGCTCTCTGTTCCTCCGGCACCAGAATTGATGTGAAGTATACAATTAAATTGATCTTCCTCACCACTCAACATGTTCTTCAACTCCAGCAACTCTAAAGATTCCATCGCAGCTTTGTATGCTGCATCAACTTCTTCTTCTTTTGCCTCTCCAAGTGCAAAAAACTCATACAATATACTTAAATCATCTACTGCATTTTCTGTAGATCGATAAGCGTCTGTCCAAATCTTTTTTTGTTTAATACTCTTAATAATTTGCTCCGCCCTTTTGGGATCATCCCAAAAAGAAGGTTGCAAAGTTTGGTTCTCTTCGTCTTGAATTAATATTTGTTTCCCTTCAACGTCAAAGATACCTCCCCAGGTCTTCAACCCTTAAACGTAAAGCTTTTAACTGATCTGCTGTCATGTTAATTGATTTTATTATTTTAATGAATAAAAAAAGGGTTGAAATAGTTTCAACCCTTTTCAATTTTAATATTATTTATAATTAGCGAATAGCACCTTCAAAAGTTGGGTTACCAAATAATTTGATAAACTCTACATCTTCTTTAGCCATTTGACGAACTACAACATTTTGTTGCACTGCACGGGTTAAGTTACTTGTAACAACTTCAGCATTGTTTAAACGAGCACCGGCAATAGCACGTAAGTAATATAATTCCCAGTTTAATTGATCAGGGGCCATATTATCTATGGTTGTTTTTGCACCTGCAGCGTCACCGTTTAATAATTGAGCTAAAGCTGTATTGAAATCTTTTTTACCTGACTTATTGAATAAGCTAACAGCACTTGCGTAGTCACCTTTTTTAATAGCAATAATTGCCTTATGGTAACTAACATCAACACCTTTTGCTTCTGCTTGTTTGTATAAATCTTCTGCTTGTTTGATATTGCCTTTGTT
>CALPIR020000227.1 GCA_943323675.2 Chitinophaga pinensis
TCAATAATACGTGTTTAGCAAAAGTAACGAAAACACCCCTTCACAAATTATTTAACGCATAATTAGTTTTTTAGGGATTAATACTTATAATTTCGCAGCAAATTAAGCTTCCTTAAACTATTATTATGAGCAAAGTTCACAATTTTTCAGCCGGACCGGCCATTTTACCTCAATCAGCAATTGATGCATCAGTAGCAGCCCTCCAGAATTTCGCAGGAACAGGTTTATCATTAATCGAAGTTAGTCACCGCAGCAAAGAATACGAAGCCGTTGTTGCAGAGGCCACACAATTAGTGAAAGACATTTTAAAACTTGACGACAATTACGCAGTTGTGTTTTTACAAGGAGGAGCTAGTTTGCAGTTTGATATGATACCCATGAATTGGTTAAATGATGGTGACACTGCTGCTTATACCAATACGGGTGTTTGGGCTTCTAGAGCAATAAAAGAAGCTAAATTATTTGGTAATGTTAATGTGGTAGCAAGTAGTGAAGACAAAAACTTCAGCTATTTACCAAAAGGTTATTCAATACCTAAAGATGCAAAATATTTTCATTGCACAAGCAACAATACCATATACGGCACCGAGATGTTTAATTTTCCTGAAACAAATGGTGTTCCTTTAGTTTGTGATATGAGTTCAGACATTTTTAGCCGTCCGTTTGATGCCAGTAAATTTGATATGATTTATGCGGGTGCACAAAAAAACATGGGCCCAGCAGGAACTACATTAGTTATTATTAAAAAATCTTTTTTAGAAACACGGGTAACAAAGAAAATACCAACCATGCTTGATTATGCAGTGCATATTGAAAATGGAAGCATGTATAATACACCAAGTGTATTTGCAATTTTTGTTTGTATGCATACCTTACGTTGGATTAAAGCAATTGGTTTAGAAGCCATGGAGAGCAGAAACACAGCAAAAGCTAATTTACTTTATACCGAGATTGACCGCAATACCCTTTTTACTGGAACAGTAGCAAAAGAAGACCGCAGCCGCATGAATGTTAACTTTATTTTAAACAATGTTGAATTTGAAGCTGAGTTTTTGAAGTTCTGTGAGGCTAAAAACTTAGTTGGACTAAAAGGCCACCGTTCTGTAGGAGGATTACGTGCAAGCTTATACAATGCATTAGACATTGAGAGTGTACAAGTATTGGTTGATGCCATGCAAGAGTTTGAAGCGAGTAAAAAGTAGTTGATTGGTTGATAAGTTGACAGGTTGATTCGTTTGTAGGAATAAGATTTTTATGAAAGTTAGATCTTATGTACAATAGTTTTACCGAATTAAGTGTTTGGAAAGAATGTAGGATACTGAGAAAGAAAATATCTGTTTTGGTAAAACAATTTCCTGATTACGAAAAGTACAATTTAACAGGTCAAATTCTTCGCTCTTCAAAATCGCCATGCTCAAACATTGCAGAAGGACACGGGAGGTTTCATTACCAAGAGAACATTCAATTTTGTAGAATAGCAAAAGGCTCTTTATGTGAAACACTTAATCACTTGAATGATGAATTGGATAATGAATATATATCTTTAGAGTAGTTTAATGAACACGAATCACAAATTGATTTATTTGTAAAACTAACAAATGCATAATTTTCATTTTTAGAAAAACAAAAAGAGAAAACTAAATCACACAACAACAGTTAATCAAAAACTAGTAAACCAATAACTAGTAACTAATAACTAAAACATGATAAAAATATTAGCAAACGATGGCATTGATGCCAATGGCAAAAGGATTTTAGAAGCAGCAGGTTTTATTGTTGATACCAATAAAATTGCTCAAGAAAATTTGGCGGTAGAACTTAATAACTATGATGCTATTTTGGTTCGTAGCGCGACTAAAGTGCGTAAAGATTTAATAGATGCTTGCCCTAGTTTAAAACTAATAGGCAGAGGTGGTGTAGGAATGGATAACATTGATGTGGCTTATGCTAAAAACAAAGGCATTACAGTTATTAATACTCCTGCATCTTCAAGCGTATCAGTAGCAGAGCTGGTATTTTCTCATATTTTTAGTGGCTCTCGTTTTTTACAATTAACCAACCGAGTGATGCCTACAAATGGCAATACAGAGTTTGGTAACTTAAAGAAAATTGCTAGTAACGGTATAGAGCTTCAAGGTAAAACCATGGGTATTTACGGATTTGGAAGAATTGGCCAAGAGGTGGCAAAAATTGCCATTGGATTAGGAATGAAAGTTTTGGCTTTTGACCCATATGTAAGCACGCTAGACTTAAGTTTAAATTTACCTGCTTTAGGCGAAAACTCTCGTATAAAAGTTACAATTAACACGGTTAGTGAAGAATCGGTAATTACACATTCGGATTTTATAACTTTCCATGTGCCTTTTAATGAAGGAGATAAAGCCATTATTGATGATGCGAAAATGGCAAAAATGAAAAAAGGCGTAGGACTAATAAATTGCTCTCGTGGTGGTGTAATTAGCGAAACCGATTTATTGGCTGCATTAAACAACTCACAAGTTGCTTTTGCCGGCTTAGATGTATTTGAAAAAGAACCACCAGAAAACATGGATATTCTACAACACAAACACATTAGCTTAAGTCCACATGTTGGAGGAAGTACTGTAGAAGCTCAAAACCGCATAGGTATTGAGTTAGCAGAAAAAGTAATCGAGTTTTTTAAAAAGTAATACATTAACTATTAATTTAAAAAAGCACAAATCACTTTGTGCTTTTTTTTTGTGCTAGCTTCATTTATATGCATTGAATAAGCATTATTTAAAAAATAACCATTAATTCGCAAATCAGATTCAAAGCTGAATAAAATTCAAACATGGCAATAGTAAAACCTTTTAAAGCATTACGTCCTTCGCGCGATAAAGTTGCACAAGTATCTGCTCCTTCCTACGATTCGGGTAATAGAGAAAAATCATACCAAGAACTACAAAGCAACCCTCATAGTTATTTGCATGTAGTTAAGCCATACTTACATTTTAAAAACGAAAAGAAAAACCCAGAAAAACATTTCCCTATTGGGTTAGATTATTTAGCAAAATTTAAAGAGGAAGGTTGGTTTATTAAAGACGAAAACGATTCGTATTATATTTATCGTGTTATAAAAGGAAGTAACGCCTATACAGGAATTATTGCAGCAGCAAGTGTTGATGACTACAACAACAACATCATCCTCAAACATGAGAATACATTAACAGAGAAACAAAATGAATTAGCTGATCATATCCGTTGGTTTAAACAGTTAGGTAATCCAGTATTGTTAACCTATCAAGACTCAGATAAAATAGATGCATTGATGGAACACTATATTGAAAATCATGTTCCAGAATACAACTTTATTAGTGCCGACCAATTAAAACACAACCTATGGGTAGTAAATAAAAAGGAAGACATAAACACAATACGCGAAGAATTTGAACAAATACCATACTTATATATTGCTGATGGCCATCATCGCAGCGCAGGATCTGCAGCATATTGCGAGTATAAGAGAACAGCAGAACCTTTATTCAACGGAGAAGAATTATTTAATTATTTTCCAGTATGTTTAATACCTGCATCTAAACTGCACATATTTGAATACCACCGTTTGGTTAAAGATGAAATAGTAAATACTGATGATTTTATAGCTCGAGTTGCAACTTATTTCGATGTGATACCTAGCGGTAATCTTCCGGTTCAGCCATTAAAATCAAGAGAATTTGGTTTGTATTTTAACCATACCGCCTATTTACTAAAACTTAAACACGAAATTGCATCAACACTAGATGGCGTTCTAGCAAACCTAGATGTAAGTATAGTAGAGGAATTTTTACTGAAACGTATTTTTCAAATAAAAGACAGTAAAACAGACAAGCGTTTATCGTTTTTAGATGGCAGTAAGGGCATTTTAACATTACAAGAAACCATAGACAATAAAGAGTTTGACTTGGCTATAACTTTATACAAAACCACGGTTGAAGAA
>CALPIR020000228.1 GCA_943323675.2 Chitinophaga pinensis
CAATAAGAAAGTGATTTTAGGAAGTTGAAATGTTAATGTTAACCAAGCATGAATAATAGCCCCTTCATTAATCCAGTTTAAGTTATGTAAATCAGCAGGGAAACCACTAGGCACATCTATGGCAACAACTTGTGCCTTGCTGTGGTTAATGTGGTTAATTACGGTAGCCATAAACCCTTCAATAGGCTTGTTTAATCCAATACCCAATAGTGCATCAATAATTAATGCATCATTACTTAACTCGGGTAAAACACTATCGCTATTTAATGTAATGGTTGTTAATGATGTTTCAGACTTTAGTCGCTCAATATTTATACTGTACTCGTTTGTAACTTGGTTTGAAGTGGCAACAACAAATACCCTAACTGGAATATTTTGCTGATGCAATAAGCGAGCAATTACCAAGCCATCACCCCCATTATTTCCAGTACCACAAAACACATCAACCCTATTCCAAACACCCGAATTTTTATGCCACAAATCTTTAATATGAGAAGCACACAAACCAGCCGCATGTTCCATTAATTGCATTGAAGTGATGGGTTTATGGGTAATGGTGTATTGATCCCATTGTTTGATTTGCGCAGCCGTTAATAGTTTCATATCGCTATAATTTGCACTAGCAAGTTAGGTAATATAATTTAGTGTTGGCGTATTGACCTGTTAATTCATACTAAGTTAAAGCAAAAAAAACACCCCGAAAACACAGCGTGTTCGGGGTGTAATTTTGTGTAAGCAACAAACAATAACTTAACTTTTATGCATGTTCTAATTCTTTTGATTTAGCAGAATACTCCATGATAAGTTGAATAGAGGTTGGGTTGGCATCCAATTCCGACTCATCCAAAAAACTAATGGTTTCAGCGTAATCATTTAACTGTTGTTGTAAATCGTTATTTAAACTTAACTCCTCCAGTAAATCACTTTTGGCAGTTGGTTCAAGTTCGTTGTACAATAAAGCTATTAAGTGGTTAGGTGTAGATTTTAATGGCATAGGCCCGTTTTATATTAAAGTTCATCAATAAAACGCACCCGCTTACAATTTTATTGCAAGCCAATAAAAATCAAACATAAAAACTTATTTAACAGCACATTATATTTTAACAGCTTGTTGATCCATCATTTTACGCAAGTTGCTTAAAGCATAACGCATTCTACCTAAAGCAGTATTAATACTAACTCCAGTTTTTTCTGCTATCTCTTTAAAACTCATATCACCCCAATGACGCATAATCAATACTTCACGTTGCTCATCTGGCAAACGTTTTACCAACTCCTTTATGTTTTGTTCGGTTTGGTATTGAATTAACTTATCCTCGCGACTTTCTTCTGCAATTTGGATGTAACTCAAAATATCATTGCCATCGCTATCCGTAATGGTTAGGTTGCGTTTTTGTTTACGTATATAATCAATGGTTAGGTTACGGCCAATGCGCACTGCCCAAGGACCAAACTTGCCCTCTTCATTATAATTACCTAAACGTAACGTGTGAATAATTTTGATGAATGTTTCCTGGAAAATATCTTCGGCCAGTGCCCTATTTTTTACCAATAAGTAAATGGCGCTAAAAATACTGCGCTGATGACGTTTTAAAAGCTGCTCGAGGCATGCTTCGTTTCCTTGAATGTAGAGGTGAACCAACTCTTGGTCACTAATCTGCTGTACGTTTTTCATGGCCTAAATGTTTAGGGTTAGAGAATTATTGAAGTACTTAAAAATTAGTGTAAAGTGTTTCCTATAGCTTATATATTAATTGCTGTGAGTTGGTTTATTTGATATGGTAAATATACTGACGTAAATCATTAATGCAATATAATTTTTCTTAAAACTTATATAACGAGTGAATCCCGACAAAAAAATGACAAATGGAAAGTAACCAATAAACAGCCTTAAATCCAACATGAATGAGGCTTTAAGCCATTAGTTAAATAATCCGCTTTCAAATCCATCATCAACCAATAAACTGGTTTTATCATCGGCAGCTTGTGTTGCTAAAACATCACAACGTTCGTTTTCTTTATGGCCAGCATGCCCTTTTACCCATTTAAAAGTAATTTTATTTTTAGGATACAAACGTAAAAACTGAGTCCACAAATCAGCATTTTTTTTATCTTTAAAATTAGTTCGCTGCCAATTAAACAACCACCCTTTGGTTACGGCATCGCAAACGTATTTACTATCTGTGTGAATGGTAATGTGGGCGTCTGCTATTTTCATGGCTTCTAAAGCGCTGATAACAGCCAATAACTCCATGCGGTTGTTTGTGGTCTTGCGATACCCAGCCGATAACTCCTTGTAATGTTTGCCTGCAATTAACACCACCCCATAACCACCTGGCCCAGGGTTACCGCGTGCAGCGCCATCTGTAAAAATATTAACCTGCATTTACCGCTTTAAACTCGCCTTTAAACTTAATTTTTTTCTTTACTCCGTTGTCGTATTTAATATATACATCGGCTTCAATCAAGTAATTTCCGTTGGTTAATTTTCTGCCTTTTATGTAACCGCCATCTATAAGGTGATAGCCCCTACCTATGCAAAAACAACCCAACTGATAAGTGGCTTTGCTCATTGCAATTCTTTTCTTGAATACAAATTTATTCCATGATGAATCTACTTCAAACAAAATGCTTTCGTGCAATTCATCATCAGATATAGCGGGGCGCTCAGCGTGTTGCTTGCTGTATTGAAAAACAATTTTATTACCCGAAACCATTTCAGGATAAATGCTGCCTTCGTTGTTTTTTATATTGATGCTTTTACCAGAAAAATATTCGTAAGTAATTCGTTCTGGATTGATGCTATCGTTTTGTGCAAAAACACAGGTACCCAACAAAAGGGCTGCTATTAAAAATACGTTTTTCATTTTTTGCTTTTAAGGTTGTAAAGTTATTCCAATTCTATTTGAAATTTAATTCAAACTAAAAATAATCCGTCATTAGATAAAAGTTACTATTCATTTCAAAAAAATGACAATAAGCGTAACCGTGATTAATCTGTAGATTAGTAATATTAAGCACTACAAGGCTTCGGCAACAACAAAAGTACTGCCGCCAATAAATATCATATCTGTTTTGGATGCGCTTTTTAATGCTGCTTGTTTGGCTTCTGCAACAGATCCATAGACCTTGCCAGTTAAATTAAACCCAGAGGCTATATTAGCCAATTCGCTAGCTGGCATGGCCCTTGGTATGTTGGCATTGGTAAAATAATACGTAGCTTCTTGCGGCAGCATGCTTAATACTTTGGTAATGTCTTTATCGCTTACCATACCTATTACCATGTGCAAATGCGTATAGGTTTGTTGTTTAATTTGTTCCAACACATAAGCCAATCCATCTACATTATGACCAGTATCAACCACCATTAAAGGCTCTTGTTGTAATATTTGCCAACGGCCCATTAACCCAGTACTTTCTTTAACCTTAGCCATTCCGGTTAATATGGCTTGAATGGGAATTTCGAACCCAATGTGCTTCAACTCTAATAAAGCTGTTATGGCTGTTTTAATGTTGTTAAGTTGGTAATTACCTGTTAAATCGCACTTTAATTGCCTTAAAAATGGTTTGTCGTTGTAATAAACATCAGCAGCAATGTAATCGCTGTTTTGGTTGATGTTTTGAAACGAAACGGTTTCAGAAGCCAAAATAATAGGACTCTCTTTTACCTCTGCAGCATATTCAAATACAGGCCAGGTTTCTGGATTAAACTCGCCAATAACAACGGGTGACCCACTTTTTATAATACCCGCTTTTTCGCCTGCAATTTTAGGCAAGGTGTCACCCAACATATCCATGTGATCCCAACCAATATTGGTAATTACACTTAACTCGGGTGTTATAATGTTGGTTGAGTCTAATCGGCCACCCAATCCTGTTTCTATTACTGCTACATCTACTTTTTCTAATGCAAAATAATGAAAACACAAAGCCACCGTCCACTCAAAAA
>CALPIR020000229.1 GCA_943323675.2 Chitinophaga pinensis
AGTTTGTTATAGAGCGCAGTATCGACATGTTAACCTTTAAGGAGATTGGATTAGTAAAGGCTTTGGGTAACTCAAGCATCAGAATCAACTACACATTTGAGGATAATAATCCTGAGGCATATACCACAAATTACTACCGTATTAAGCAAGTAGATAATGACAATAAATTCTCATATTCTAATATAGCGTCAATTACCACCGATATTAAAGGTTACAGAATAAATACTTCAGGAGAAATTACAACCACTGCAAAAGTATTTCCAATTCCAACTAATGACATATTAAACATCGAACAATTAGATGGCTCAAAATTATCATTTGTTATTATTGATGTTTATGGAATCGAAGTATTAAACGGAACTGCTGAAATAAATCAAGGTAAAAGTATTGTTCAAGTTTCAACTTTAGCAAATGGTATTTATTTTTTAGTTGCGAAAACCGATATCGGCCAAATAACCAAAACAAGGTTTTTAGTTGAGTAAGTTTTTAAAGAACGCAAAAAGGCCTCAAATTTTGTTTGAGGCCTTTTTATTGAAATATTGATAAACGTTAACGTTTAAATCCTTGTAGTTTTATTTGAGTTAGCCTGCGTTTTGTATCTTCGGCAAAATCTCCATTCATCATCCAATCGTAGTAACCAAAATCAGTCTTAAATACTTCTTGTACTAGTTTACCCTTGTGCTTACCAAAGTTAAAAACAGGAATACCATCCTTATTATAAATAATGCGCCCGGCTAAATCTACATTCTTATCTTGTTTTGTAAAGTTGTGCAAGAAATCCACATCGTTTTCAAGATTTTCGTATCTTTCAATTTGGGCCTTCAAAACCTCAAGTGTAGCCACGGTATCAGCCTCGGCACTGTGGGCATTAATCAATTCTTTGTTACAATAAAACTTATATGCCGCAGTCAATGTACGTTGTTCCATCATATGAAAAATACGTTGGGCATCAACAAACTTTCTGTTTTCAACATCAAACTCAACACCTGCTCTCAAAAACTCTTCTACCAATAATGGAAAATCAAATTTATTGGAATTAAAACCAGCAAAATCACAGCCCATGAATTCCTCCGCCAATTCCTTGGCTTTTAATTTAAATAATGGTGCTTCTTTCACATCATCATCATAAATACCGTGTATTAAACTTACCTCAAGTGGAATTGGAATTCCTGGGTTAAATCTTAATGTTTTAATTGTCTCGGTGCCTTCAGGCATTACTTTTATGAAGCTAAATTCAACAATTCTATCAAGATTTACGCTTGTTCCAGTGGTTTCTAGATCAAATACCACTAATGGTCTTTTTAGATGTAGTTTCATTTTATTGATTATTTAAGATTGATAGAAACTACTAGTATAATCCAGTGTAGTTGTGTGGGGTAATTTTTTTTAACTCTGTTTTTATTTTTACGTTAACTTTTAACTTGTCAATAAACGCATGTAAGTGTTTTCGATTGATTTTTGCATTGGTGCGGGTTAAATCTTTCAACGCCTCATAAGGCTTAGGATAGCCTTCGCGTCTTAAAATTGTTTGAATAGCCTCTGCACATACAGCCCAGTTTTCTTCTAAGTCATTGTGTATGGCTTTTTCATTCAATAATAATTTACCCAACCCTTTTAGTAAACTATTATATGCAATTAAAGTATGAGCTAATGGAACTCCAACATTACGCAATACAGTTGAATCAGTTAAATCCCTTTGTAAACGAGAAATTGGAAGCTTTGCCGATAGGTGCTCAAACAATGCATTGGCAATACCTAAATTACCTTCGGCATTCTCAAAATCGATTGGATTTACTTTGTGAGGCATTGCAGATGAGCCCACTTCACCTTTTTTTAACTGCTGCTTAAAATACTCCATTGAGATGTATTGCCAAAAATCACGGCTCATATCTATCAAAATAGTATTAATACGCTTGTAAGCATCAAACATAGCAGCAAGGTTATCGTAGTGTTCAATTTGCGTAGTGTATTGGCTTCTGGTTAAACCCAATCCGTTAAGAAATTTGTTACTAAAATCAAGCCAATTAATTTTACCATAAGCCACATAATGTGCATTAAGGTTGCCTGTTGCACCACCAAATTTTGCACTGTAAGGGATAAGTTTTAATTGTTCAATTTGTTTTTCCAATCGCTCAACAAATACTAAAATCTCTTTACCTAACTTGGTGGGAGATGCAGGTTGCCCATGGGTATGCGCTAGCATCGGAATATGTTTCCAATCCTTAGCTAAGGAGTTCAATTTTTTAACAACATCATTAAGAGTTGGTAACATACATTGAACGTTGGCATCCATTAAACTAAGTGGAATTGCTGTATTATTAATATCTTGTGATGTTAAGCCGAAATGAATAAATTCACTGATGTCAGACAAACCCATGGCTTGCATTTTTTCTTTAATTAAGTATTCAACCGCTTTTACATCATGATTGGTAGTTTTCTCAATTTCTTTCACACGGATAGCATCTTGCTCAGTGAAATTTGTATAAACCTCACGTAAGGTTTGTTTATCGGCCACACTTATTTTACCCTTAATCTGTGGCAGGGGTAATTCTGCTAACGCAATAAAGTATTCTATTTCCATAAGAACGCGATATTGAATAAGAGCGAACTCACTGAAGTACAAACCTAATTGTTCAGTTTGTTTACGATATCTACCATCAATAGGAGAAATGGCTGTTAGTGTCGAAAATTCCATGTTGCGAAAATAACCTAACTAAAATAATAATGAAGTTTAAGTTTTTAACACATTATCAATTTTCTGGTTGATGTCTTTTGCCGCTTAAATAAATTAAGTATCCATTAATGTAAAGGTTGTAATCCTTATTAAAAAACATGTTTACTTTGTTTGCAATAAATCATCTTTATAAAATCAAAATCACATATACATGAAACAATTTTTTAAGTTTATGATAGCTTCTGCGCTAGGGGTTATCATCTCAGTATTTATTTTGTTTTTTTTATTGGCAGCAATAATCGGTGGCATAGTATCATCAGCTAACGATGATAAAAACAAAACAATAGAAGCCAACAGCGTTTTAATGCTAAAATTAGACCACGTGATTGCCGAGCGTACAAGTAAAAATCCGTTTGAACAGTTTAACTTTAACACATTTGAAAGCAATAAAACTACTGGACTAAACGACATCTTAAAAGCAATTAAAGGAGCCAAAGAAAATGACAACATCAAAGGCATATACTTAAACTTGAGTGTATCACCCAACGATTATGCAACGCTTGAAGCTATTCGTGCTGAACTGATTGATTTCAAAAACAGTAAGAAATTTATTTTGGCTTATGGTGAACTGCTGGAGGAACACTCGTATTATTTGGCTAGTGTAGCTGATGAGATTTATTTAAACCCATCTGGAGAATTACTAATGGATGGTTTTAGTAGTACCACCCCATACTTAAAAGGAATGTTTAATAAACTAGGAATTGAACCGCAACTTATTCGTCATGGTAAATTTAAATCTGCAGGAGAACCCTTAATTGCTGATAAAATGAGCGATGCCAATCGAGAACAAACAGAAGCATACCTCGGTAGCATGTATGATAACTTTGTGAATGCCATTGCAAAATCCCGAAAAAAAACTGTTGAAGAAATAAAACAAATGATAGACAATCTATCTATTCAAAGCCCAGAAGATGCCAAACGTTTGGGCATGATTACAGCAGTATTATTCGAAGACCAAGTACATGATGTTTTAACCAAAAAAGTAGGTGTAAATAAATTTGATGATATTGAAATGGTTTCGGCTGCAGAAGTAGCACAAACTGTAAAAGGTGAGCCTTACAGTGTGAAAGAGAAAATTGCTGTGATTTATTGCATAGGAGATATTGTGAGTGGCAAGGGTGATGGTCAAACTATGGGCTCAACAACTATAGTAGAGA